>CAJPFZ010000107.1 GCA_905339355.1 Burkholderiaceae bacterium | reverse complement strand
CGAACGCGAGTGCATGGAACCACTGCGGCGCCTCGCCGAGCAGTGCCGCCGACATCAGCGCCGCGAACACCGGGGTGAGGTTGCCGAAGAAGGCGGCCAGCGCCGGCCCGGCCTGCACCACGCCCAGGCCCCACGCGCGGTAGGCGATCACCGACGGGCCGATGGCCACGTACAGCAGCGCCGCCACCACCCAGCCGTTCCACTGGATGGACGCGTCGGTGATGACTGCCTCGCCGGCCGCCGCGGTGCCGGCGCCGAGCAGGCCGAACAAGGTCTGGATCAACAGGAAACCGGCCCAGTCCCAGTCGGGGCGCTGCGCGCCGCTCATCGACGCCGGCGGGCGCGCCAGCAGCCAGCTGTAGAAGGCCCAGGCGACGATGGCGATCAGCACGTAGAGATCGCCGACCACGAGCTGCACGCGCGCGAGCGTCGCGAAGTCGCCTCGTGCGATGACGAGCAGCACGCCGGCCAGCGACAGCACCGCGCCCACGATCTGCCGGCGCCGCGGGTGCTCGCCATAGAACAGCGCGCCCACGAGCAGCATCCACACCGGCGAGCTCGCGGCGATCAGCGTCACGTTGATCGGCGTGGTGGTGACGAGCGCCATGTACTGCAGCGCGTTGTAGCTGCCCACGCCGAGCAGGCCGGCCGCGAGCAGGTACTTCCAGCGCGCGGCAACCGCCTCGACGTCGCGCAGCGCGCGCCAGCCGAGCGGCAGCAGGATCAGCGCCGCGATGGCCCAGCGCAGGAAGTTGAGCATCAGCGGCGGCACGCTGCCCACGGCCAGCCGGCCGACCACCGCGTTGCCTGCCCAGAGCAGCGGGGGCAGCGTCATCAGCAGCGCGGTGCGTGCGCTCAGGCGGTTCATGCCGGCATCGCCGCGCCGCAGCTCCAGCATTGCTCGAACGGCCCTTCGATGCGTTCATGGCAGCCGGGGCAGACCCACACCCGGTGCGGCGCGTGGCGCAACTGGTCGAGCAGCGTGCGCGCCGGCTCCAGCTGCTCGTCGTTCATCACCCAGACTTCGGGCAGGCACTGGTCGGGCGGCACCTCGCCGGCGATGCTGCTGGCGTAGGCGCGCTGCACGCTCGCGTCGAAGCCGCCCTGGGTGAGCATGTCGGCCCACAGCGTGGCGAGAGCAAGATTCGGGGCAACGGTCAATCGGCGCATCGGGAGCAGGGCAGGGCAAGTGCTGGCACGATACCGGAGTTTCCTTGGAGGACACGGCCATGACGAGCACAGCCCAGACGATCCGCATCGACGAGTTCGGCGGCCCCGAGGTGATGAAGCTGGTGGCGCTGCCGGTCGGCGAGCCCGGTCCGGGGCAGCTGCGCATCCGTCACCACGCGTGCGGGCTCAACTACATCGACGTCTACCAGCGCACCGGGGCCTACGCCAATCCGCTGCCGCTGGTGCTCGGCATGGAAGGCGCCGGCATCGTCGAAGCCGTGGGCGAGGGTGTGACACACGTCAAGCCCGGCGACCGTGCCGCCTACGCCAGCAACCCGCCGGGCGCCTACAGCGAGGCGCGTGTGATGCCGGCAATGAACGTCGTGCGGCTGCCCGACGACATCGCCTTCGATACCGCCGCCGGCATGATGCTCAAGGGCCTGACGGTGCAGTACCTGCTGAAGAAGACCTTGCCGCAAGGCGGCCTGCAGCCGGGCGACCATGTGCTGTTCCACGCCGCTGCGGGCGGTGTCGGGCTGATCGCCTGCCAATGGGCGCGGCATCTCGGCCTGCAGCTCATCGGCACCGCGGGCAGCGACGAGAAGTGCCGCCTCGCGCTCGAACACGGCGCCGCGCACGCCATCAACTACCGCAGCGAAGACTTCGTCGCGCGCGTCAAGGAGATCACCGGCGGCAAGGGCGTCAAGGTGGTCTACGACTCGATCGGCAAGGACACCTTCGAGCGCTCGCTCGATTGCCTGCGGCCCTTCGGCCTGCTGGCGAGCTTCGGCAACGCTTCGGGCCCGGTGCCGCCGTTTGCCCTCGGCACGCTGGCCGCGAAGGGTTCGCTGTACGTCACACGCGCGACCTTGTTCACCCACCTCGCGAGCCGCGAGAACACGCAGGCGATGGCCGACGAGCTGTTCGAGGTCGTGCGCGGCGAGACGGTCAAGGTGCGCATCGCCCAGCGCTACGCGCTCGCCGACGTGGCGCGGGCACACCACGACCTCGAAGCGCGCCAGACCACCGGCTCGACGGTATTGATGCCGTGACGATGGCGCCGCGGCCCGAGTGGCCGGCTTCGTTGATAGCGTTGAGCGGCGACTGAGCCTCGTCGCACGCTGAGCAGCCGCCGCCTGGCCGGCGCGCAGACCTGCGCGCAGACCTGCGCGCGGCGCGTGATCGCGCCGCATTACGAATTCGTCATCTGGCTGTGCGCGAGCTGACGCTTCCCCTTCCTAAAGTGGCTTCGTGTCCAGCGTGCCACGGGTCTCCCACCGATTCTTCAAGTCATCGCTTCATTGCTCTTTGTGCAACGCCGCATTGTTCCTTCGCTTGTTTATCCATCGCGTCGCGGCAACTAGAGTTAACCCCAATCGATGAGCCCCATGCAACGCAGGCGACTCGCCGAGCTGGACAAGACGGCCACCACCACGAAGGCCGCCCTGCCCGGATCTGTCAACCACTTTGTCAAAGGATTCACCATGAACTCGAAGCTGTTCCCCACCATCGCCACGATCGCGATCGCCATGTCCGCCGCGCTGGCCTCCACCGCCATGGCAGTCGAAGCCACGCAGTTCGAACCCGAGCCGAGCGTTCGCTCGCGTGCCGACGTGAAAGCCGAACTCGCGGCATCGCGCAACGCCGGTGTCGTGCAGTACGGCGAAGCCACCGTCTTCGTCGACCAGCCGTCGAGCACGAGCCGTGCGCTCGCGCGCAGCGACGACCAGGCCGCGCCGGTGAAGGTCGTGCTGATCGGCGAAGCAACGCAGTTCATCGATCAGCCCGGCACCCGCAGCCGCGACGACGTGCGCGCTGAAACGCTGGCCGCGATCGGCGCCTCGCGCGTACGCAAGTAAAGGGTCTTCTCCTTCTCTCCCGAGCGGGCGTTCGGGCCGGTGATGCACCGGCCCGGGGACCGCCTTTGCCCGGCGCCGGGGCCGGGTCTCGTCACAACACGAACAGAGCAACACGATGAAACTCCACCAATTCGCTTTCGGCGCAGTCGCCCTCGCCAGCGTTGCGGCCGCCAACGCGCAAGCCAGCAGCAGCGTCACCGTCTATGGCGTGGTCGACGCCTATGTGCAAGCGGCCAATGGCGCAAGCACGCTGACGCGAGTCCAGTCGGGCGGTCTCAACGGCTCGCGCCTTGGTTTCAAGGGCAGCGAGGATCTGGGCAACGGCCTGCGCGCGCTGTTCACGATCGAAAGCGGCATCAACCTCGACGACGGCACCAATGGCCAAGGCGCGTTCTGGGGCCGCCAGGCGTTCGTCGGCCTCGCGTCCCCCTATGGCCAGGTCACGCTCGGCCGCCAGTACGGCAGCGTGTACACCTTGTCGAGCGACTTCAGCGCCTTCAGCAACGGGCCGGTCGGCGCGAGTACCTCGGTGATCGGCGGCTTCGGCGGCTATGAGCCGGTGCGCGGCAGCGCCAATGCGGCCACCGGCAACGGCGGACCGGCGCGCATCAACAATTCGATCAAATACGAGTCACCGTCGTTCAGTGGCTTCAAGGCCGGCGCGGTCTACGGTCTCGGCGAAGTGGCCGGCAGCACGACCAAGACCCGCGTGGCCGACATCTACGGCCGCTACACCGCGGGCGCGCTGGATGCGATGGTCTCGCTGGTCGACGACCGCGTCGACGCCACCGGCTTCGACGTGCGCACCGCCTCGGCGGCCGCGGTCTACGGCTTCGGTCCGGCGCGCGTGATGGGCGGCGTGATCCAGGTCAACGACCGCAGCGCCGCCAATGCCGACGGCAAGGGCTACTGGGTCGGCGGCGACTACCGCATCGGGCTCAACCTGCTGCGAGCGCAATACCTCGTCAACAAGGCGGACGACGGCGGCGGCAAGACGCAGGCCTTCGGCGTGGGACATCAGTACGATTTGTCCAAGCGCACGGCGCTGTACTCGTCGCTGACCCGCTTCACGAACGAAGGCACCGGCTACGCCAACCGCTGGGCGACGAGCCTGCCGGCAGGGCTGACCGACGCGAACGACCGCGACATCACCGAAGTCGCGGCCGGCATCCGCCACAGCTTCTGATCACCCCGGCGCTGAACGAGCCGCGGCAGCGATGCCACGGCTTCTTGGCGTGGCGGGCGCGGCGAGTGCGGTACAAGGTGCGCATGTCCGACGAGTACCAGATCCACATCCCGCCGTCCTTCATCGCGCTCTACGCCGATGCGCGGCAGCGGCTCACGGTGCCGATGAGCGAGCTGCGCTCGCGCTACGAGATCTGCGAGGACCTGGCCAACCACATGGTCGAGCACGCGGGCGGCGTGCACCGCAGCATCGGCGTGCCCGAGGACGACGTGCTCGCGCGCTGCCTGGCCGGCCTGCGCTCGGCGCAGTCGGGGGTGTCCGCCGACGAGGCCGTGTGGATCGTGCGGCGGCTGGCCGAATTGCTCGGCTGGGACGACCCGCTGTCCGCCGCATAGCGCCGGGCCGCCTGCCTTGCGCACACGCCGCGGCTTCAGTGCGCCTTGCCCTTGGGCCGCTCTGGCGCCACCGGCGAATGGAAGGCCACGTGCTCGGCGGCCAGCGCGCCTTCATCGGGGGCGATCAGCTCGGAGCGCATCATGATCGCCACCGAGGCCGGGTTGCACTTCGCGTTCGGGTGCGAGGCAGCCTCGACCATGCTGCGGTAGACCGCGGTCGGCAACAGCATCGCAAGTTCCAGGCTCAGTTCGTTGGCGCGTTCGAAGTCCTCGATGGCGGAATTCTTGTCGAGTGCTCCGGCGAGCACGAGGTACTGGGACACCTTTTCGGCCAGATCGAGTTTTTCGCGGGCGGGCAGGTTCTTCACGTGGGCCTCCTTGCGGCTGTGGGCTTGCAAAGGGGCGAGCGTAGCGCTGCAAAGAATCCTGAGTTCGGAAAGGTCTGCGGAAGGCTGGAGCGGCACACGCCCGCCGCGATGGCTCGCACAGGGGCCGTTGCAGGGATTCCGCAGCGAAAACCCGAGGTTTCGCGCCTTCGCGGGCTCTCGGACATGTTCGCAGCGCCGGGCGCCGCGCTTGCCTTGAACATCGGCAGCCGCTTCGAAAACGTGGACTGGCGGCGCGTTTCATAAAAGGAGTCAATCGATGAAACCATTCAAGACAAGGATCGGCGAGCTGGCCGGCGCCGTGGCGCTGATGCTCGGCGCGGCGTCGGCGCAGGCGTCGCTGGTGCTGGTCGAACCGCAGGATTTCGGCGGCACCGGCCTCGGCGCGGTCAACACCATCCTCACGATCAGCAGTCCGGCCAGTTCGAGCTTCGAATCGGGCAGCGTCGCGTTCGGCAACGTCACCAGTGGCGACGTGATGACGGGCAGCTCGCAAACGCAGACTCGCACGCTCGGCGAGCTCGGCGTCGAGTCGGCTTCCAGTCTGCGGGTCGTCTTCAACGCTCTGGAGCCGGGCAACGCGGACGCCCAGGGGATCACGCTGGCCGACCTCGTGCTGAACATCTACAGCCCGAGCGGCGACGTGCTGTTCACGTCCGGCGCGTTCACGCCGGTGAACTTCGCCGACACCTTCACCGGGGCCGGCAATTCAGGCTTCGTGTTCGCACTCGACGCCGCGCAGCAGGCGGCGGCCGCGGCGGCCTTCGGCGCGAGCTTCCAGGACAACGTGGTCGGACTATCGGCCGCGGCCGGCTGCAACGCCGGGTCGCCAGCCGGCTGCCTGGGCGCCACCGGCGGCTTCGAGACCTTCTTCGTCGCCAATGCGGGGCCGGTGGCCGCGATTCCGGAGCCCGAGACCTATGCCTTGATGCTGGCCGGCCTCGGCATGGTCGCGTTCATGCTGCTGCGATCGCGGGGTCGCTGAACGCAGGTGCGCGGTGGGCTTCCCTCACGGGACGCCCATCTTGCGCAGCACCACCGGCGCGCCGCTGCACTGCACGGCGAAGGGCATGGCGCTCCAGGTCGCGCTCGGCGGGCAGTTGACGCCCTGCGGGCAGCCGCAGCCCTTGCTTTTCATCATCTCGTCGAACGCACGGGCCTCGCGCGCGGCCAGCCGTGGCAGCTTGGGCGCGAAGACCAGCAGCATCGAGTCGTCCGGTGTGGCGCGCTCGTCGCGAAGGCGCACGCGACCGAGCAGCGTGTCGATGTCCTTGTCCTCGGACCGTGTGCTGACCGGGCGCGTGCCGGAGCGCGCTTGCTTGAATGCCACCAGCGCCGCCTGCATGGCGGCGTAGCCGCGTGCGGCGGAGATGCTGAAGGGCTTGCGGTAGGCCGCGGAGTAGGCCGGCGCGATCTCGTCCCAGCGTGCGCCGTCGACGCGCAGCGTCGGGCACAGCGCGGCCTCGAAACCGTCGGGCACGCGCGCGTCGAAGTCGATCCAGCAGGCGCTCGTCGCCGTCACCCGCAAGCCGACTTGGCTGCGCAGGCGCGCCGCGATCGTGTTGGCAAGGTTGATCGGAATGCTGCCCAATTGCAGCGAGCCTTCGGGCGGACTCGCATAACGTTCGGCGTTGGCCGAGACGAAGGGAATGCCCGCCTCGCGCGCCTGCCGAGGCACGGTGCCGAGCACGCACCAGGCGCCCACGATGAGGTCGACCTTGGCGTCGATCAGCTCCTGCGCTGCCGCCGCGGCCTTCTTCGGATCACAGGCGCTGTCCTTGATCACCAGGGCCGGTGGCGACTGCCCCGGCCAGGTCTTCAAGGCCAGCAGCATGCCGTTGCGTATCTCTTCGCCGCGCGCCTTGTCGGGCCAGCTGTCGGGAACGATGGCGCCGATCTGGCCGCTGGACTTCGGTGCGGCCGCGGCCGACACGGCAACGCCGAGCAGCAGTGCGAATGCGGCCAGTGCGCCTGTGCCACGGCGGCGCGCCGGAGGGAGGTGTGGCCACGCAGCGGAAGTTCGATCGGACATCGTGGGTCTTGGCTCGAGTGCTGTGGACTGCCCAGCGGTCGGCCGATGCTAGCGACGGGCCGCAGCGGTCGCAATCGCACACTCCCCGAGCGGGCGTGAAGTACCGCACCGTTCCCGCGGAAACGCCTGGTCACAGTTCACGGCTCAGCCCGCGCCGCGCGGCGCCGAAAACCCGAAGACACGGTACCGCCCGCTGAACGCGCCGATGGCGTCCTTCGCGGCAATGAAAGGAGACCGCATGAGCCCGTCCGCCCGAAGCGTCAGCTTTTCGACCGCCAATCCGCATGCGCTGGCGACCATCCTCGAGGCCAGCGAGACCCGGTCGATCATCGCCTCGCGCGACATCTTCGACGTCTCGGGCATCAAGCTGTGGGCGCGCGACCTGCCGGTCTCGCAGGCGCTGCAGCGCAAGCTGCTCGACCGCCAGCTACGCCATCCGCTGGAGAGCTGCCTGGTCGCAGAAGACGGCGTCAGCGGCCGCTCGCTGGTGCAGTCGGTGGAGGAACTCGTGGAGCGCGACACGCCGCTCGCGGCGCTGCTGCAGCCGCATGCAGAGAAGATCGTGCACGCGGCCGAGCACCTGCCGCTGCACTCGGTGGCGCAGCTGCTGCTCACCGCGGGCCAAGCCTCGCGCCCCGGCTCGTTCGAGCATGCGGTGCAGGCGATGGCGTTGGCCGGCGCGCTGATGTCCGCGCACGGCGGCGGCACGCGCGACATGCGCCTGGCGATGCTCGCCGGCCTGTTGCACGACCTCGGCGAGATGTACCTCGCGCCGCAATACGGCGAAGCCGATGCCGACCGCACGCTCGATTTCCAGAGCTACCAGCAGCTCGTGGTGCACCCGCACGTGGGCAAGCTGCTGATCGAGCAGCTGACCAACTACCCGCCCGAAGTGGCGCGCGCGATCTCGGAACACCATGAGCGGCTCGACGGGTCGGGCTACCCGCATTGCCTGCACCGCGACCTGGTGTCGCCGCTCGGTCGGCTGCTGGCCGTCAGCGAAGCCACGCTGGCCGCGTTGCGCGGCGACAGCCCGCACCTCACACGCGCGAGTGTCGCGCTGCGCGTGGTGCCGGGCGAATTCGAC
>CAJPFZ010000106.1 GCA_905339355.1 Burkholderiaceae bacterium | reverse complement strand
GGCCACGCCGCCGGTGAAGGTGAACTGGTCGCGGATGCCGCCCGAGCGCGCGAGGATCGACATCGCGCGCAGGATGATGGCGCGGTGCAGGCCGGCCATGATGTCCTCGCGCTTGTCGCCCAGGCTCAACCGGTCGCGCAGTTCGGCGCCGGCGAACACCGTGCAGGTCGAGTTGATGCGGATCGCCTTGGTCGACTTCATCGCCATGGGGCCCAGTTCATGCAGGCCCATGTTCATCTCGTCGGCGATGTAGCCGAGGTAGCGCCCGCAGCCGGCCGCGCAGCGGTCGTTCATCTGGAAGCTCTCGACGATGCCGGCCGGATCGACCTGGATCGCCTTGGTGTCCTGGCCGCCGATGTCGAGCACGGTCGCGGTGCCGGGGTACATCATGTGCGCGCCCAGCCCGTGGCAGAGGATCTCCGAGCGCACATGCTCCTTCGAGAACGGCAGCCGCGCGCGGCCGTAGCCGGTGCCGACCACGTAGGTCTCTTCCATCTCGGTGTCGAGGATGCCCTTGATCGGCGCCTCGACCTGGCTGCGCCGTGCCGCGGTCTCGGGCAGCGCAGCGAAGGTGCGTTCGAGCGCCGATAGCAGGTGGCGCCGGATCGAGTCGCCGTAGACGCGGTTCTCGACCTCGATGATCGAGCGGTCGAACAGGTTGAGCAGGTGGTCGTAGCGCGTGTTGGCTTCTTTGGACACCGCCTCGCCGATCGCGAGGTACTGGCTGCCGGCGATGTCGCGGAAGAAGTCGCTCTTGCGCTTGGCGCCCGGCGCAAACAGCTCCGGCGCTTCGAGCTTGAGCCGGCGGAAGACTTCGGCCAGCGTCTCGCCGACCGCCGCGGCGGCGTCTCCGAAGCGTGCCGTCTGCAGGCTGCGGCCGCAGGTCTCCTCCAGGTCGCTCAGCTGCTCCAGGTACTGCTCGGCGCGAAAGTCGCGTTCGAGCTGGTTGATGAAACCGTCGAGCGCACCGTTGAGCGCGCCAGTGTTGCTGAGCGCCTCTCGGAAGAGGTGGAAGCGCCCGTTGAGCAGCGCCTCCTGCTTGGCGATGGCGGCGGCCGTGTCGTAGTTCGAGCGCGAGTTGGTGATGCCACGCCCGATGATGTTCTGGTTCTCGTCGAGCACCACCGCCTTGGTGGTCGTCGAGCCGAGGTCGATGCCGATGAAGCAGCGCATGGTGGCCTCCGCCTCAGTGGGCCGCGGTGATGGGAATGAAACTCGGGCCACCGGCTGCGGTGCGCTTCTGCTTGACCATCTGGAAATAGCTTTCCAGCCGGTTCTTCACGTTGGCGGCCGAGAAGTAGCGCGGGTCGACGAGGTCGGTTTCGATGAAGGCCGCGGGCTTGCCGGTGCGCTTCTCCACTTCGCGCAGGATCAGCAGCTGGCCGGCCGAGAAGCTGTTGCAGCTCTTGATCGAGTTGATCAGCAGCCCGTCGGCCTGGTACTCGTCGATGTACTTGCAGATCATGTCGATGCGCGAGGGCAGGTTCAGGTTGGTGTAGCAGCCCAGGCAGTAGTCGGCGAGCGATTCGAGCGGGTGCTCGGGGTCGTGGCGGAAGCCGAAGTCGTACAGCCCGCCGACCTTGGCGTAGGTCGACGACACGACCACCGCGCCCTCGTCGTAGAACATCTTCCAGAAGTCGCGAAAGCTCGTCCAGTTGGGCGGGCCTTCGACGATGAGGCGGTACTTCTCTTCGCCCATGTCTCCCTCGGGCGTGATCGGCCCGCGGCCTTCGCGGATGCGCTGGTCGATCTCCTCGCGCAGCACGCGGTAGTACTCGGTCGCCTCGGGCGTGCCGCGGAAGGCGGTGAAGATCGGGCCGATGTAGTACACGGCGCCGAAGTAGCCGTCGATCGGCGAGGGCCGGTTCTTCGCCGACTGCAGCACCTTCACGAGGTCTTCCTCGGCCTTGGCGGACTCGCGCATGTACTGGCGCAGCCGGTCGATGTCGAACTTGACGCCCGAGATGCGCTCGAGCGTGGGGATCACGGTTTCCTTCAGCTGCTTGACGACGTACTCGCGCATGTTCGGCTGGATGCGCCCTTCGCTCTGGTAGGGCACGTGCAGCATCACCGTCTCGCAGCCGTACTTGTGGCGGATCAGCTCGAACCACTTCATGAAGGTGAAGCAGCCGGTGTACGACAGCAGCAGGATGTCCGGCTTGGGCAGAGGGTCGCCGGTGGGGCCGATCTCGCCGCCCATCATCATGCCGAGGTCGGCCTTGACGTAAGTGCAGACGTCTTCGCTCTGGCCGTCGCGTTCGGCGTCCATGATGAACTTGCCGCTCTTCTTGCGCATCCCGTTCTGCAGCGCGTTCGTCTCGGGCAGGCTGCGTGCGAAGTCGAAGCACATCAGCAGCTCGTTCAGGTTGCCCGGCACGAAGGTGGCCGACACCTTGCGGTTGTTGGCGCGCGCAGTGGCGAGCTCCATGTAGTTGCGGTTGATGAGCTCCTTCTGGAGGTTCATCGCGTCCTCTTTCTGGACGACGGGCTTGGCCTTCGTGGCCGGCATAGAGACAACGTTGGTCATGCGGCGCCTCCGAGGCGTTGTTGATGGTTGACGGTCGAGCTGTCGGCGCCGTGCCGCACTCGCTCGCTGCGATCCCCACTGCGTGGGGCCCCTCTTTCGCGGCTCATGCGGCGCTCCAGAGCTTGATCGAATCGGCAAAGGTGCCGGCCTGCTCGCGGATCGGGGCCATCTGCCCGGTGTTCTCCGCGTACTTGAAGGCCGTGTAGGGCACCTTCTGCTTGGCGAGGATGTCCTGCAGCATCGGCCGCTCGAGCAGGGCAGGGTCGCAGAACGAGGGCGCCGCGAAGATCACGCCCTCGGCGCCGCGGGTCTTCACCTGCTTGAGCAGGTACACGCCCTTTTCCTCGCGCGTGGTGTCGTACTTGGCGGCGGTCGAGGCCGAGCGGTGCAGGAAGGCCTTGGACAACTCTTCCAGCGGATTGGCGTCGGCCGGCACCTCGTCGAGAAGCCAGCGCGTGACGAGCATGAAGTCGTCGTCGACGATGTAGCAGCCCGACATCTCGATCGACTTGATCAGCGCGAGCGGCGGCTGCTCGCAGAACGCACCGTTGATCACGACGCGCGCGTTGTCGCGCTTGGGCCGCGCCACGGCGTCGGTGGCAGCCAGGTACTCGCGCACCAGCACCGTGTGCTCCTCCGGCGGCAGCACCATGCCCGCGCGCAGCAGCAGGTAGACCTCCGAGGTCGGTGCCTGCCACGGCTTGGCGGCGCGGTAGGTGTAGAGCTCGCGGATCGCTTCGCGGTTGTCGTTGTAGACGCGGATCGAAGCGTTCAGCTCCTCGTCGGTGATCGGCGCGCCCCGCAGCTTGCCGAGGTCTTCGCGCAGGATCTGCATCTCCTGGATGTAGAAGGTGCCGCCGATCGAATCGACGTAGTTCTGCGGCACGTCGATGTACCGAACGTACTTGTCCTTGAAGAGGATCTGCCACATGCCCGACAGGTTGCGGATCACGTCGCAGATCGACGGGAACAGCATGCCGTCCATGCAGTTGAGCCTGCCGGTCAACCCGAGCTCGATGGTGGAGCGCGGAATGCGGCAGATGTAGCTCTGGTAGTAGGCGTCGCCCTGGATCACCTCCAGCGCGTCGCCGCCGCCGAGGATGCCCACCGGCAGCATGCCGGCGGCGTGGATCAGCTCGCGCGGCACGTACACCGGCAAGTAGCCGATGGCCTTGCGGCCGGGCACGGCGGCCTTCCATTGCTGGACGGCATGGAAGTCGAGGTCCTCGAACAGCTGCTGGCAGCGCTCGACGATCTGTTGCACCGGTGGAAGTGTGGACATCAGGGTGCTCCCGTCATTGATGGGTCCAGAGGGCAGGGCGCTTGGCCAGGAA
>CAJPFZ010000105.1 GCA_905339355.1 Burkholderiaceae bacterium | reverse complement strand
GGGGCTGCGCGCGAGCGGCGTCGAGGTGCTGATGGGCGGCGGCGCGCCGCAGGTGGCGCGCGCGTCGCGCGAAGTCATCCTGTGCACGGGCGCGGTCGGCACGCCCCAGGTGCTGCAGCTTTCGGGCATCGGCCCGGGCGGGCTGCTGCAGCCGCATGGCGTGGCGGTGCAGCACGCGCTTCCGGGGGTCGGCGCCAACCTGCAGGACCACCTGCAGATCCGCGCCGTCTACAGCGTCGAGGGCGTGAAGACGCTCAACACGATGACGCAGACCTGGTGGGGCAAGGCCCTGATCGGCCTCGAGTACGTGATCAAGCGCAGCGGGCCGATGAGCATGGCGCCGTCGCAGCTCGGCGCGTTCACGCGCAGCGACTCCTCGCACACCGACCCCAACATCGAGTACCACGTGCAGCCGCTGTCGCTGGACGCCTTCGGCGAGCCGCTGCACCCGTTCAATGCGTTCACCGCCAGCGTGTGCAACCTGAACCCGACGAGCCGCGGCGAGATCCGCATCCGCACGCCGAACCCGGCCGATGCACCGAGCATCCGCGCCAATTACCTGAGCACCGAGGAGGACCGCCGTGTCGCCGCCGATTCGCTGCGCATGACGCGCCGCATCGTCGGGCAGCCGGCGCTCGCGAAGTACCGGCCGAAGGAGGTCAAACCCGGCCTCGCGTACCAGAGCGACGAGGAACTCGCCAAGCTCGCCGGCGACATCGGCACGACGATCTTCCACCCGGTCGGCACCGCGAAGATGGGGCCGGCGAGCGACCCGATGGCGGTGGTCGACGCCCGGCTCCGCGTGCACGGCATGCGGGGCCTGCGCGTGGTCGACGCGAGCATCATGCCGACCATCACCAGCGGCAACACCAACTCGCCGGTGCTGATGATCGCCGAGCGCGGCGCGCAGTGGATCGCTGAAGACGCGACACGCTGAGAGGCTGAGCGGGACGAGAGCGCTTGACCGCGCACAGCCGGGGTGTTTGCATGAACGGGCACACTCCCGGCATGCATGCTTCGTCCACCGCCCCGCTGCTGATCGCCGGCCTGTGCGCGCAATGGTGCGGCACCTGCCGCGAGTACCAGCCGCTGTTCGAGCAGGAGGCGCATGGCTTCGCCGGCCGCGCCGATTTCGTCTGGGTCGACGTCGAGGACCACGCCGAAGTGATGGGCGCGATCGACGTCGCGAATTTTCCGACGCTGCTGATCGCGCGGGACGATCAGGTGCTGTTCTTCGGCACCGTCACGCCGCATGCACGCACGCTGGCGCGGCTCGTGCAAAGCGCGCTCGACGGCGACCTGAAGCCGGTGCCCGACGTGAGCCTGAC
>CAJPFZ010000104.1 GCA_905339355.1 Burkholderiaceae bacterium | reverse complement strand
CCGCATCATGTTGCAGATCAGCGGCTGGTCGATCGAACCCGCCATGCGGCGCTCCAGCGTGGCGCCGAAGAAGCTCAGCGCATGCAGCGGCTGGCGCAGATCGTGGCTGGCCGAGGCGAGGAACTGGCTCTTCTCGCGGCTTGCTTGCGCGGTGAGTTCCATCTGCTGGTGCAGCCGCTGCACCAGCACCTCGTTGTCGTGCTGCGCGCGCAGGCTGTTGCGCAGCAGCTGGTGGTGGGCGAGCGCCACGCGCAGGTTGATCGCCGCGAGCGCGGCGGCCAGCAGCGCCAGCGCGAACGCGGCGGGGTCGTCCTGCCAGGGCACGCCCACGGCGACCAGCAGCCACAAGGCCGCCGCCGCGAGCAGGGCCAGCCGCTCGCGTGTGCGCCAGGCGGGTGCAACCGCTGCCGGCTCGATCGCCGCCATACCGGCCAGGCTTGCGAATCGACTCATCGCCGCGTCAGCGGAACAGGCTGATCAGGTGCGAGCGCGACTTGACGTCGAGCGCGAGCAGGATCGTCGACACGTAGTTCTTCACCGTGCCCAGCGACAGATGCGTTTCGTTGCTGATCTCCTGGTTGCTGCAGCCCGACAGCACCAGCTCGAGGATCTCCAGGTGGCGCGCGCCGAGCTCCGCAACGCGGTCGTAGCTCGACGGCGCGGCGAACTTCGGGAAATGCAGCGGCGGCGTCTTGCGGCCGACGGCAGCCGGCGCCTCGCACAGCGCGGCGAGCAGCGTGTCGCGCGTGGCCGTCGGCGCAGCTGCCTTGTGCAGGTAGCCCACCGCACCCATCGCCTTCGCTTGGCGCACGACGAACTCGTCGCGCGTGCCGCTCAGGATGATCACCCGTGCCTGCGGATGCCGCGCGAGCATCTGCGCCAGGCCCTGCAGGCCCTTGCAGTCGGCGAGGTTCAGGTCCAGCAGCACCATGGCGATGTCGGGATGCTCGTCGTAGAGCTGCATCGCGTCGGCCAGCGTCGAGGCTTCGAGCCAGTCGATGCTGCGCGGCGCGCCGGCGCCGATCAGCGCCTTGATGCCCAGGCGCATGAGGTCGTGGTCGTCGACGAGCAGCACCTTGTGGATGCCTGCTGCGTCCTCGTGTGTTGCCTCGCACGGGCCGCGCAGCAAGGCGTCGAGCGTGGTGCCCGCGTGCGCGCCCAGAGCGGCGCGGCAGGAGATCCCGGCTGCGGGCGAGGGTGGCATCGGCGAAGAGAAGGCGGTTGCGTTCATGTGTATACCCCGTTCGAACAACGTGCAGGAGGGTCAGATGCCGCGTCGGATGTACCGGCTGTCTGACCTACGAGCTGCACCCGGACTTGGATCACCAGCCGACGTCTGGTCCCCACTGATAGAACAGGTTTTCCGGCCGAATCCGGACAGCGCTCGGCTCAGATTGGGGGGCCGCCGGGGCTTCAAGCTAGGGGTGTGTAGAAAGGACACGCTCGCTTGCGACCCGCCCTTCACTCACTTTCGTCACTTGATGGCACACCCCGCGATTCCTACTCTCGGCATCGTCATCGGCCCATTGCGCCGTGCACCGCCCGCCGGTGCGCGGCCTGCGACACGGAGCACCACGCCATGCAAGCACGACACGCTTCTTCCTGGACCTCGCGCCTCGCCGCCTCGTCGGCGGTGTGCGTTTCGCTGCTGCTGGGCGCCTGCGGCGGCGGCTCCTTCGGCGGCGGCGTCAAGCCGAGTACCGACGGCAACCCCTCGCCACTGGCCGGCTCGGCGCTGTCGCAGCAGATCAACCAGCAGGCCGACTCGACGATGAACCGGCAGGTGGCCTACGGCAACGCTGCCAAGAAGGGGCCGCGCATCATCGTGCTGCCCGGCGACATCAAGAGCAGCAACGCGAGCTTCCTGCAGCAGGTGTCGAGCAACAACATCGCCGACTTCGGCGAGCTCGAGCTCACGCGCGCCAACTTCATCGTGCTCGAGCGCACGCAGCTCGGACCGCTGCTGCGCGAAGTCGAACTCGCCTACAACCTGGGTGACCCGAAGCAGGCGCGGCGCGCGTTCCAGAAAGGCAAGCTGCAGACGACACGCTGGGTGGTCAAGTTCGACGTGCTCAAGGCTGAGCCGGTGGCGGCGGCCGCCAGCGGCTTCGATGGCGGCACCGCGGCGCGGCTGATCAACATCTTCAGCGGCGGCAGCCGCGGCGG
>CAJPFZ010000103.1 GCA_905339355.1 Burkholderiaceae bacterium | reverse complement strand
GGAAGCCCAAGGCCGACATGCTCGCGTTCTTGCAATCCTTGTGAGCGCTCGAACCTTATGCGGAGTTCGAACCTCGGATCCGCTGCGTGAACATTGGTGGCGGCCGGCTTCACTCTGGATAAAACGACGCTCGGGATAATGCGCCTTATGCGGTGCTCCACATAAGGCGCACGCCAAGAATCAGTTTCTTCATTCAGGTTCTCCAGCAGAGGTGTGTCGGATCGACATGTCGAGCGGCTCGGCGCGCGGCGCGGGCCGCTGAGAAACGCCGCAAAGTGTACGCAGCGCACCTTGCCGGCATTCCGCGCTGCGGGTAAGTCCCATGGGCACGGCGCGAGCCCGCAGGAGAGGGTCTGGCGCGGTTATCGTTGCGCCTGTTCGCCACATCAGGAGCCCCGCTTGCACGAGCCCATTGCCCGGCCTTCCGACAGCGGGCGCACGCCCCCACGCGTCGCAGTCGAAACCGCGGGCGCGCCGATGAGTGCTCCGCTGCTGCCCACGCGTGTATGGGACCTGCCCACCCGCGTCTTCCATTGGCTGCTG
The DNA here is from genome assembly GCA_905339355.1 of Burkholderiaceae bacterium. GTDB lineage: Bacteria > Pseudomonadota > Gammaproteobacteria > Burkholderiales > Burkholderiaceae_C > Albitalea. The sequence goes on along the minus strand of CAJPFZ010000103.1, from coordinate 16,426 downwards.
GCCGCGTGTGTCGTCGGCTCGGTGATCACCGCGAAGATCGGCGGCGACGCGATGGTGTGGCACTTCCGGCTCGGCTACATGATCTTCACCCTGCTTGCGTTCCGGCTGCTGTGGGGGGTGATGGGCGGACACTGGTCGCGCTTCGCCACCTTCGTCTACTCGCCGGCGACGGTGTGGCGCTATCTGCGTGGCCGCAACCGCGCCGACGAGCACCACGACGTCGGGCACAGCCCGCTCGGCGCGCTCTCGGTCTTCGGCCTGCTGGCGATCCTCGCGCTGCAGGTGGGCAGCGGCCTGTTCGCCGACGACGAAATCTCCAACACGGGCCCGCTCATCGGCTTCGTTTCCGGGCGCACCAGCAGCCTGCTGACCAGCTGGCACAAGAACTATGGGCAGTGGCTCATCATCGGCCTCGCCGCGCTGCACGTCGCGGCGATCGTGTTCTACGCAGTCGCGCGCGGCCGCAACCTGGTGCGGCCGATGTTGATCGGCGACAAGCTTCTGCCAACGGGCGTGCGGGCAGCGGCCGACGGCTGGGCCACGCGCGGGCTCGCCCTGTTGGTGCTTTCCCTGTGCGCCGCCGCGGTGGCTTGGCTGATCAGCCTGGGGGGATAAACTGTTTCGTCCCAAGGTTCTGCCTTTGCGGATGGACGCTCCTGAGATTCGTCTGGTCACACCGGATACGCCCGAACTGCTCGCAGCCACGCGCGAGGTCTTTCGCGAGTACGCGCAAAGCCTCGACGTCGACCTCTGCTTCCAGAACTTCGAGGCCGAACTCGCCACGCTGCCTGGCGAATACGCGCAGCCCTCGGGTTGCCTGCTGCTCGCATTCGTCGATTCGGCGCTGGCCGGGTGCGGTGCACTGCGCGGCATGACCGACGGCGACTATGCGAATGCCTGCGAAATGAAGCGCCTTTACGTGCGGCCGGCATTCCGCCGTTTCGGCCTCGGCCGCGTACTCGCCGAGGCGCTGCTCGACGAGGCACAGCGGCTGGGCTATTCGGATGTGCTGCTCGACACGCTGGACGACATGGAAGCGGCACGCAGCCTGTACGCCTCGCTCGGTTTCGAGGAGATTCCGCCGTACTACTACAACCCGATTCCGGGCGCCCACTACCTGAAGGCCACGCTGGGCGTGACACCATCGCAGTACTGACCACGCTCACCGAGGACTTGCCATGAACGCTTTCCGACAGATGCTGAAGTCCTCAGGAGCGCACCCGCCGGTCGGAACCTGGATCACGTCGGCCAGCCCGCTCGTCGCCGAGGCGATCGGTTGCGCCGGCTTCGACTGGGGCCTGGTCGACATGGAACATGCGCCGCTGGACGTCGCCGGCGTGGTGGCGCTGCTGCAGGCCTTGTCGAGCACCAAGATGCTGCCCGTGGTGCGGGTACCGTGGAACGACATGGTGGTCGTCAAGCGCGTGCTCGACGCGGGCGCGGCGACGCTGATGTTCCCCTTCGTGCAGAACGCCGACGAAGCGCGCCGGGCGGTGGCTTCCACACGCTACCCGCCCGAAGGAGTGCGCGGCATGGCCGGCATGAGCCGCGCCACGCGCTTCGGCACCCAGGCGAACTACTTCAAGACCGCCAACGCCAGCGTCGGCGTCATCGTGCAGATCGAAACACCGCAGGCGATCGAGCAGATCGAGGCGATCGCCGCGGTGGACGGCGTCGACGCGATGTTCATCGGCCCGGCCGACCTGTCGGGGGCGATGGGCCACATCGGCCAGCTGACCCATCCGGCGGTGATGGCCCTGATGGCGCTGGCGGTGCAGCGCTGCCGGGCACTGGGCGTGCCGATCGGCACGCTGGGAAGCAGCCCCGAGGTGGTGGCGCAATACCGTGCGATCGGCTTCAACTTCGTGGCCGTGTCGTCCGACATCGGCTTCATCATGCGCGGCGCCCAGGCGGCGATCGCGGCGCTGCACACACGCGACACCGAGCATGTGCACACGCTCGCCAGCGGAACGCAGGCGAGCAGCCATTGACGACGCCGGCCATCGGGCGTTACGGCGCGGTACCGGCGTAGGATGGGCCGTCGCCGCCGCCGAGCCTCGTGCAACCGCAGCGGCCGTCTTCTGAACTTCCGGGAGGGTCATGACTGGACCATCGACATCCGCTGACAACGTCTTCGAACTTCATGCGGGCGCCTTGCGCCTCGCCATTTGCCCCGATCTGGGCGGCTCGATCGCCGGCCTGTGGCATCGGGACACGCCGATCCTGCGCTCCACCGAGCCGGCGCAACTGACGGGGGCGCGCCAGTCGGCGTCCTTTCCACTGGTCCCGTACTCGAATCGTCTTGGCTACCGGCGCTTTCGCTGGAAGGGTCACGACTACACCACGCAGGCCAACTTCAGCGACAGCCCGCACTCGGTGCACGGCATCGGCTGGATGCGGCCCTGGCAGGTCACCTCGCACAGTGCGATCGACCTCGCGCTGCGGCTCGAGCACCGGCCCGACGAGCACTGGCCCTTCGCCTTCGAGGCAACGCAGTTCTTCTCGCTGACGCCGCAGTCCTTCGTTGCGCAGCTCGTGATCACCAACACCGCCGACGTGGTTCAGCCCGTGGGCCTCGGCTGGCATCCGTATTTCCCCAAGCGCGCGCGCAGCCGGCTGCACATCGAATGCAGCGACCGCTGGGATTGCGACGCGGCCAATCTGCCGGTGCGCAAGGTCGCGCAGTCGGGCATCGACTCCGACGTGTCGCATCTGGCCTTCGACAATGGCTTCGGCGGCTGGAAGGGGCCGGCGCGCATCCGCGACGAGAAGTTCTCGCTGCAGCTGCGCTCCTCGCTGCCCTACCTCGTCGTCTACACGCCGCAGGACAAGGACTATTTCTGCGTCGAGCCGGTGAGCCATGTCGGCAACGCGATCCACATGGCCGACCCGCTGGCGCACGGCATCCGGGCGCTGGCGCCGGGCGAGAGCTTCGAGGCGTCCATGAGCCTGGACGTGACAGTGCTGTGATGCGCGACAGCGATCCGGATGTCGAGCTCGCGGTGGCGTCGGCCAGCCTGCTCGGCGAGTCGCCGCTGTGGCACCCGCGCGAGCAGGTGCTCTACTGGTGCGACATCCCTGGCAAGCAGCTCAACCGCTTCGACCCGGCCAGCGGCGCCTTGTCGCACTGGCGTTTCGATTGCGAGCCGGGGAGCTGCGCACCGCGCCTGGATGGCCGGCTGCTGCTCGCGATGCGCGACGGCCTGTGGTGTTTCGATCCCGTGAGCGGCGAGCGCAGCCGCCTCGCTGCGCCGCCTTACGAGACCGGCAAGGAGCGATTCAACGACGGCAAGTGCGATCCGCAGGGCCGTTTCTGGGTCGGCACCATCTACGAGCCGCGCGACCCGGCGTTGGCTGCGCTCTACTGCTTCGACGGCGGCGAGCTGCAGCGCAAGGCCGACGGCATCACGGTGTCGAACGGGCTCGCGTGGAGCCCGGACGGCCACACGATGTACTGGAGCGACACCAAGGCGCACACCATCTACGCCTTCGACTTCGATCCCGCCAGCGGCGGCTTGTCGCAACGCCGCGTGTTCGCGCGTTTTGCCGTGAAGCAACCGGGGCAGGCCCTGGCCGACTACGGCGGCCGGCCCGACGGCGCGGCGGTCGATGCCGAGGGCTGCTACTGGGTCGCGATGTTCGAGGGCCAACGCCTATTGAGACTGTCGCCGCAGGGCCAGATCCTGCGCGAGGTCGTGCTCCCGGTGCGCTGCGCGACCATGCCTTGTTTCGGCGACGCCGATCTGAAGACGCTGTACATCACGACCTCGCGCGAGAACCGGCCGCCGGCCGAGTTGGCGCAGCAGCCGCTGGCGGGGTGCGTGCTGAAGCTCAGGGTCGACGTGCCTGGCTTGCCGGTCAACATGTCCTGCTGAGGCCGGGCCTTGATTCGCGCCGAGCAGCTTGAGCGCCTGCGCGAGGACAAGGCCTTCGACCTGGCCGTGATCGGTGGCGGTGCCACCGGGCTCGGCGTGGCGCTCGACGCCGCGGCGCGCGGCCTCGAGGTCGTACTGCTCGAGGCGGTCGACTTTGCCAAAGGCACCTCCTCGCGCGCCACCAAGCTGGTGCACGGCGGCGTGCGCTATCTCGCGCAGGGCAACATCGCCCTGGTGCGCGAGGCCTTGAGCGAGCGCGCCAAGCTGCTTGCCAACGCGCCGCACCTCGTGCAGCCGATCGCCTTCGTGATGCCCAGCTACCGCTGGTGGGAGCGCAGCTTCTACGGCATCGGCCTCACGATGTACGACGCACTCGCTGGCCGCAGAGGGCTCGGCGACACCCAGTTCCTGAGCGCCGCGCAGACCCTCGCGCTGTTGCCTGCGCTGCGCCGCGACGGCTTGAGCGGCGGCGTGAAGTACTGGGACGGGCAGTTCGACGATGCGCGCCTGGCGCTCGCGCTGGCGCGAACGGCTCATGCGCAGGGGGCGTGCGTGCTGAACCATTGTCGCGTGACGACGCTGCTGCGCGAGGGTGGCAGGCTGCGCGGCCTGATCGCTCAGGACACCGAGGGCGGCGAGGAATTCACGGTGCGCGCCGGCTGCGTCGTCAATGCGACGGGCGTCTGGGTCGACGCGGTGCGTGCGATGGACATCGAGTCCGGGGCTGCGGCTCACGCGCCGATGGTGGCGCCAAGCCAGGGGGTGCACCTGGTGGTCGACCGCGAGTTCTTGCCCACCGATCACGCCTTGCTGGTGCCCAAGACAAGCGATGGACGGGTGCTGTTCGCCGTGCCGTGGTTCGGCAAGACCCTGCTCGGGACCACCGACACGCCGCGAAGCGATCTGCCGCTCGAGCCGATGCCCTTTCACGACGAGGTCGAGTTCATCCTCGCCGAGGCGGCCCGCTACCTGACGCGACCCCCGGAACGCGCCGACGTGCGTTCGGTGTGGGTCGGCCTGCGCCCGCTCGTGCGCCCCGACGCCGAGGGCGAGGGCGAGGGCGACACCAAGGCGATCTCTCGTGAGCACAGCGTGCGTGTCGCGCGCTCGGGCCTCGTCACGGTCACGGGCGGCAAGTGGACCACCTACCGCGCGATGGCCGAGGACGTGCTGCAGCGCTGCATGCAGGCGCAACTGCTGCCAGATCGGCCGGCGTCGGCCACCGCGTTCCTGCCGTTGACCGGTGCGCCCAAGCGCAGCGGCGAATCGCTGACCCAGTCCCCCGGCGAACACCTGTATGGCACCGAGGTCGAGGCGCTGCACGCGTTGCCCGGCGCCGCGCGCTGGTTGTGGCGCGACGGGGGCGGCGGCCTCAGCGAGGCCATGGTGCGCTTTGCCGCGCGCTTCGAAATGGCGCGCACGGTCGAGGACATGCTTGCCAGACGTTGCCGGTTGCTGTTTCTCGATGCGGCCAAAGCGGCGGCGCTGGCTGACGAAGTGAGCTGGTTGCTTCGCGAGGAACTGGGCACGGGCTTCGATGCGGACGCTTCCGCAGCAGCCTTCAAGGCGCTGGCCGCGCAGTACCTGCGCCTGCCCTGACGCGGCCACGCCGTCAGCGCGCCGACAGGCACCGCGCACACACTGCCGGCCGGGGTCGCATCAAGCCGCACGGGTTAGTACGTATATAATCCCGAGGCTTTGCCGAAACCGACTGTAACTTCTGCCGTGGAATCAAGATCGGGCACAGCCCAACAACGTTTGGGCGATCCCGGAGGCCGCGGAAGAGATACAGATGCGGCGGAGGATCCGCCTTTCAAGCCCCTGACGCGTGACGAAGCGCAGGCCTTGAGGGCGAAGTACCCGCCGATGTCGCCATGGCGGGTGGTCGCGGCGCAAGTCGTGGCCGGCGCGCTGTGCGCTGCCGTCGCGTGGGCCATCGGCCAGCGCAGCGGCGCCGCATGGTCCGCGCTGTACGGTGCGGCCGCCATGGTCCTCCCCAACGCCTTGCTGGCGCGCGGGATGACCCGGCGTCTCAGTTCCAACCCAGGCGCTGCGGTGCTCGGGTTCATGTTCTGGGAGTTGGTGAAGATTGCAGTGGCGGTCGCCATGCTGGTGGCCGCTCCAAGAGTGGTGCCCGATCTGAGCTGGCCTGCGCTGCTGGTCGCCATGATCGTGTGCGCGAAGGTGAACTGGCTGGCGCTGCTTTGGCAGCGGCGTCCGGTGGATGAAACGAACAAGAGAGTCTGAAAACGAGATGGCTGCCGACGCTCAAGCTGCTGATCACGCGACACAAGGCCCCACCGCTGGCGAATACATCCAGCACCACCTCCAGCACCTGCGCTCGAAGGAGCAGACGGACATCATCGACTTCTCGGTGATCAATCTGGACACGATGTTCTGGTCGATCCTGATGGGCGTGCTGGGCCTGTGGCTGCTGCGCAGCGTCGCCAAGCGCGCCACGTCGGGTGTGCCGGGGCGCATGCAGGCCGCCGTCGAGATCGTGCTCGAGATGGTCGACAACCAAGCCAAGTCGATCGTGCACAACGCGCAGTCGCGCAAGTTCGTCGGCCCCCTCGCGCTGACCGTGTTCATCTGGATCTTCCTGATGAACTCGATGGACTTCCTGCCGGTCGACCTGATCCCGCGCATCTGGGAGTGGATCTACGGCGCCGCCGGCGGCGACCCGCACCATGCCTACCAGCGTGTCGTGCCAACGGCCGACCTGTCGTCGACGCTGGGCATGTCGATCGGCGTGCTGCTGGTGTGCCTGTACTACAACGTCAAGATCAAGGGCGCAGGCGGCTGGCTGCACGAACTCGTGTCGGCGCCGTTCGGTGCGCATCCGCTGCTGTGGCCGTTCAACTTCGTCTTCCAGATGATCGAGTTTCTGGCCAAGACCGTCTCGCACGGCATGCGGCTGTTCGGCAACATGTACGCCGGCGAGTTGATCTTCATGCTGATCGCGCTGATGGGCGCTGTCGGCTTCGCCTCGGCCACCGGCATCTTTCTGTGGATCGGGCATGTGCTCGCCGGCACCGGCTGGGCCATCTTCCACATTCTGATCGTCACGCTGCAGGCCTTCATCTTCATGATGCTGACGCTGGTCTATGTCGGCCAGGCGCACGACAAGCACTGATCGCACGCCGTTTTTCTTCCCCCACCACGCTATATCTCTTCTCTACTAGGAGTTTTTCCATGGAACACGTTCTTGGTTTTGTCGCTCTGGCCGCCGGTCTGATCATTGGTCTGGGTGCCGTCGGCGCCTGCATCGGCATTGGCATCATGGGCAGCAAGTACCTCGAATCCGCCGCGCGTCAGCCCGAGCTGATGAACGAACTGCAAACCAAGATGTTCCTGCTGGCTGGCCTGATCGACGCCGCCTTCCTGATCGGCGTCGGTATCGCGATGATGTTCGCGTTCGCCAACCCGTTCGTGCTGCAGTAAGCCGCCCGATCAACCTCAAGCTGCAAAGAAAGGTGTTGCCGTGAGCATCAACGCAACCCTGCTGGCACAGCTCGCGGTGTTCTTCATCCTGGCGTGGTTCACGATGACCTTCGTGTGGCCGCCCATCACGAAGGCGCTCGACGAACGTGCCAAGAAGATCGCCGACGGCCTGTCGGCCGCCGACAAGGCCAAGGCCGAGCTGACGCTGGCCAACAAGCGTGTCGAAGAGCAGCTTGCCGCGGCCCGCACCGACGCCGGCCAGCGCCTGGCCGACGCCGAGCGCCTGGCGCAGCAGCTGATCGAGGAGGCCAAGACCCGCGCGAGCGAGGAGGGCGCCAAGATCATTGCCGCTGCCAAGGCCGAGGCCGAGCAGGAGGCGATGAAGGCACGCGAGGTGCTGCGCGACCAGGTCGCCGCGCTGGCGGTCAAGGGCGCTGAGCAGATCCTCAAGCGCGAGGTCAACGCCGGCGTTCACGCCGAGCTGTTGGGCCGCCTGAAGACGGAACTCTGACATGGCCGAGCTTGCCACCATCGCGCGCCCGTACGCCGAGGCGCTGTTCAAGTCCGCCGGCAGCGCGAGCCCGCGCGAACTCGCCGACCAGCTCGACGCGCTCGGGCAGGTCGCGAGCCTGCCGGAGCTGCGCCAGTTCGCCGACAACCCGAAAGTGGAGCCCTCGACCGTCCATGACGTGATCGTCGGCACGCTGAAGGCGGTGTCGCTGGCGCCGACCGTGCAGAACCTGCTGCGCACCGTGCTCGACAACGGCCGGCTGGCGGCGATGCCCGAGATCGCGGCGCAATACCGCTCGCTCGTGAACGCGCAAAGCGGCGTGTCGGACGCGACGGTCTACAGCGCCTTCCCGATCGACGGCGCGCAACTGGCCGACGTGGTGGCGGCGCTCGAGAAGCGCTTCGATCGCAAGCTGAATGCCAACGTGGTGGTGGAGCCCGAGCTCATCGGCGGCATTCGCGTGGTGGTCGGCGACGAAGTGCTGGACACCTCGGTCAAGGCCCGTCTCGAACAAATGAAGGTGGCGCTGACCGCGTGACCATGGCCCTTCCAACCGCGGGCGCCGCAAGGGCCCGCGACCGGAGAAAGCAATGCAACTGAATCCCGCAGAAATTTCCGAACTGATCAAGAGCCGCATCGAGGGCCTCGGCGCCGCGGCGGACATCCGCAACCAGGGCACCGTCGTCTCGGTGACCGACGGCATCTGCCGCATCCACGGCCTGTCGGAGGTGATGGCGGGCGAGATGCTCGAATTCCCGGCCGGCGCGGACGGCCAGCCGACCTACGGCCTCGCGCTCAACCTCGAGCGCGATTCGGTCGGCTCGGTGATCCTGGGCGAGTACGAACACATCTCCGAAGGCGACACCGTCAAGTGCACGGGCCGAATCCTCTCGGTGCCGGTGGGCCCTGAGCTGATCGGCCGCGTCGTGAACGCGCTCGGCCAGCCGATCGACGGCAAGGGCCCGATCAACGCCAAGATGACCGACGTGATCGAGAAGGTCGCTCCGGGCGTGATCGCGCGCCAGTCGGTGAGCCAGCCGGTGCAGACCGGCCTGAAGGCAATCGACTCGATGGTGCCGATCGGCCGCGGCCAGCGCGAGCTGATCATCGGCGACCGCCAGACCGGCAAGTCGGCGGTGGCGGTCGACACGATCATCAACCAGAAGGGTCAGAACATGACCTGCGTGTACGTCGCCATCGGGCAGAAGGCGTCCACGGTGAAGAACATCGTGCGCGCGCTCGAGCAGCACGGCGCGATGGAGTACACGATCGTCGTCGCGGCCACGGCCTCCGAATCGGCTGCGATGCAGTACGTGTCGGCCTACTCCGGCTGCACCATGGGCGAGTATTTCCGCGACCGCGGGCAAGACGCGCTGATCATCTATGACGACTTGTCCAAGCAGGCCGTGGCCTATCGCCAGGTTTCGCTGCTGCTGCGCCGCCCGCCGGGCCGCGAGGCCTTCCCCGGCGACGTGTTCTATCTCCACAGCCGCCTGCTCGAGCGCGCCGCGCGCGTGAACGCCGACTACGTCGAGAAGTTCACCAACGGCGAGGTCAAGGGCAAGACCGGCTCGCTCACCGCGCTGCCGATCATCGAAACGCAGGCCGGCGACGTGTCGGCGTTCGTGCCGACCAACGTGATTTCGATCACCGACGGCCAGATCTTCCTCGAGACGAGCCTGTTCAACGCCGGCATCCGCCCCGCCATCAACGCCGGCATCTCGGTGTCGCGCGTCGGCGGCGCCGCGCAGACCAAGCTGATCAAGAACCTGTCAGGCGGCATCCGTACCGACCTCGCGCAGTACCGCGAACTGGCGGCGTTTGCGCAGTTCGCCTCCGACCTCGACGCCGCCACGCGCAAGCAGCTCGACCGCGGCTCACGCGTGACCGAACTGCTCAAGCAGCCGCAGTACTCGCCGCTGCCGATCAGTCTCATGGCCGCGTCGCTGTTCGCGGTCAACAAGGGTTACCTGGACGACGTCGACGTCAAGCGCGTGCTGGCCTTCGAACACGGCCTGCACCAGCACCTGAAGTCCAGCCACGCGCCGCTGCTGCAGAAGCTCGAGGCCGACAAGGCGATGGACAAGGACGCCGAGAGCCAGCTGAACGACGCGATCGCCGCGTTCAAGAAGTCCTTCGCCTAAGAAATGAGACCACCCCCTAGGGCCTTCGGCCGCCCCCTCAAGGGGGCAACACCAGCGGACCGGCAGAGCCGGATCCGCGGCGTTCGCTTGATCGCACGCGATAGGAGTCTTTGAAATGGCAGTTGGCAAGGAAATACGCGGCAAGATCAAGTCCTTCGAGAACACGAAGAAGATCACCAAGGCGATGGAGCTCGTCTCCGCGTCGAAGATGCGCAAGGCGCAGGACCGCATGCGCCAGGCGCGCCCGTACGCCGACAAGATCCGCAACATCACCGCCAACCTGTCGACGGCCAACCCCGAGTACCGTTCGCAGTACATGCGCGTCGGTGAGACGGCCAAGGCAGAGGGCTTCATCGTCGTCACCACCGACAAGGGGTTGTGCGGCGGCCTCAACACCAACATCTTGCGCATGGTCACGACGATGATGCGCGAGGTGCAGGGCAGTGGGAAGCAAGTGCAGGCGGTGGCGATCGGCAACAAGGGCCTCGGTTTCCTCAACCGCGTCGGCGCGCCGGTGGTGTCGCACGCGACTCAGCTCGGCGATTCGCCGCAGCTCGAGAAGCTGATCGGCCCGGTCAAGGTCATGCTCGACGCCTTTGTCGAAGGCAAGCTCGACAAGGTCTATCTCTGCTACACGAAGTTCATCAACACGATGAAGCAGGAGACGCTGGTCGAGCAGCTACTGCCGCTGTCCAGCGACCGGCTGACGCAGACCGCCGAAGAGAAGAAGGCCTATGGCTGGGACTACATCTACGAGCCGGACGCGCCGTCGGTGATCGACGAGCTGCTGACGCGCTACATCGAGGCGCTGGTGTACCAAGCGGTGGCCGAGAACATGGCATCCGAGCAATCGGCGCGCATGGTCGCGATGAAGGCCGCCACCGACAACGCCGGCAACCTGATCGCCGAACTGAAGCTGGTCTACAACAAGACCCGCCAGGCCGCGATCACCAAGGAACTCTCCGAGATCGTCAGCGGCGCCGCCGCGGTCTGATCCCGCTCACGACTACGAATTTGTTTGAAGGAATCGACATGGCGAACACTCAGGCCCAAGGCAAGATCGTCCAGTGCATCGGCGCGGTGGTGGACGTGGAATTCCCCCGCGACGCGATGCCGCACGTGTATGACGCGCTGAAGCTCGAAGGCACGGCGCTGACGCTCGAAGTGCAGCAGCAGCTGGGCGACGGCGTCGTGCGCACGATTGCGCTCGGCTCCTCCGACGGCCTGCGCCGCGGCCTGATGGTCAGCAACACCGGCGCGCCGATCACCGTGCCGGTGGGCAAGGCGACGCTCGGGCGCATCATGGACGTGCTCGGCAACCCGATCGATGAGCGCGGCCCGGTCAACAGCGACCTGACCGCTTCGATCCACCGCAAGGCGCCGAGCTACGACGAGCTGTCGCCCTCGCAGGAGCTGCTCGAAACCGGCATCAAGGTGATCGACCTGATCTGCCCGTTCGCCAAGGGCGGCAAGGTGGGCCTGTTCGGCGGCGCCGGCGTGGGCAAGACCGTCAACATGATGGAGCTGATCAACAACATCGCCAAGGCGCACTCGGGCCTGTCGGTGTTCGCCGGCGTCGGCGAGCGCACCCGCGAAGGGAACGACTTCTATCACGAGATGATGGAGTCCAAGGTCGTCGTGTCGGAGAACCTGGGCGAGTCCAAGGTGTCGATGGTCTACGGCCAGATGAACGAGCCGCCGGGCAACCGGCTGCGCGTGGCGTTGACCGGCCTGACCATCGCCGAGTCCTTCCGCGACGAGGGCCGCGACGTGCTGTTCTTCGTCGACAACATCTACCGCTACACGCTGGCCGGCACCGAAGTGTCGGCGCTGCTGGGCCGCATGCCGTCCGCGGTGGGCTACCAGCCGACGCTGGCCGAGGAAATGGGCCGCCTGCAGGAGCGCATCACGTCGACCAAGGTCGGCTCGATCACCTCGATACAGGCCGTGTACGTGCCGGCGGACGACTTGACCGACCCGTCGCCCGCGACGACCTTCGCCCACCTGGACGCCACGGTCGTGCTCTCGCGCGACATCGCCTCGCTGGGCATCTACCCGGCGGTCGACCCGCTGGACTCGAACAGCCGCCAGGTCGACCCGAACGTCGTCGGCGAAGAGCACTACAACACGACGCGCGCGGTGCAGGGCACGCTGCAGCGCTACAAGGAACTGCGCGACATCATCGCGATCCTGGGCATGGACGAGCTGTCGCCTGAAGACAAGCTGGCCGTGGCGCGCGCGCGCAAGATCCAGCGCTTCCTGTCGCAGCCCTTCCACGTTGCCGAGGTGTTCACCGGCACGCCGGGCAAGTACGTGCCGCTGAAGGAAACCATCCGCGGCTTCAAGATGATCGTCAACGGCGAGTGCGACAGCCTGCCGGAGCAGGCCTTCTACATGGTCGGCACGATCGACGAGGCATTCGAGAAGGCGAAGAAGATTCAGTAAGCGGCGCTTGCTGACGCTTCTCAACTTCAAGGAAACACATCATGGCAACGATTCACGTCGACGTCGTCTCCGCCGAAGAGCAGATCTTCTCGGGTGAGGCGAAGTTCGTCGCGCTGCCGGGTGAAAACGGCGAGCTGGGCATCCTGCCCCGCCACACGCCGCTGATCACCCGCATCCGGCCGGGCGCCGTGCGCATCCAGCGCGCCGACAACGACGAGGAAGAGTTCGTCTTCGTCGCCGGCGGCATCCTCGAAGTGCAGCCGGGCACCGTCACCGTGCTCGCCGACACCGCGATCAGAGGCCACGACCTCGACGAAGCCAAAGCCAGCGAAGCCAAGCGCCAGGCCGAGGAAGCGCTGAAGAACGCCAAGAGCGACATCGACGTCGCACGCGCGCAAAGCGAGCTGGCCGTCTATGCCGCGCAGATCGCGGCCTTGCGCCGCCTGATGAAGAAGTAAGCCCGGAACGGCTTGCACGACGACCCGCCCGGCGCACCGCCCGGCGGGTTTTTTCTTGCCTGCGTGGGGGCCGTACGTCGGTACGTCCCGGGAGCCGCGCGCTGTTCAGCCCGGCTGCTTCTTCGGCGGCTGCACCGGCTTGATGCTGCCGCAGTCGGCGCCCAGCCACTTCGAGTCGAGCGTCGTCCCGATCGTGCGCGTCTGGCCCTGCATCGCGGTCGTCGTCGTGGTCTTCACCGTGTAGTGTTCGGGGTCAATGAAGGTGGCTTCGCCTTCGGACTCCGCCTTCGGCTGCGTGCACACCGAGCGCCACTTCCAGCTCTTCGCGCTGCGCTGCGTCACGTCGGTCTTGCACGACCCCTGCTCGCCTTGCCAGCTGCCCTGGTCGAGCGACTCCTTGGTGAGGCAAATCTTCATCTGCCCCGGGCCGCCCCCGGCGAGGTCCACCCCTTGGGCTTTCATCATCGCCTCGATCTTCTTGCGCTGCTCGGGAGGCATGTTCTTGAGTTGGGCGCCCATGTCGGGCATGGCCGGCGCGCCGGCGCCCTCATGCTGCATCCTGACCTGCCACAGGCCGGGCTTGATGGGCGGCACGTTCTGCGCCTGGGCGCTGGCGGCAACGGCCAGGCACGAAGTGATCAGAAGTCGAGAGGCGATTCGCATCGGGTGTCTCCGGCGTTGGTGATGAACGGGGCGGCGTCCATGATGGCACGGTGCGGGGCAAGGGCCTGCCGAGTTCGTCACCCCGGGCAGTAGACGTGCGCTGGTGCCGACGCGGGGCCCGCCTTGCCGCGTGCGTCGCGCGCCTGCACATGCCAGCGGTACAGGCCGTACAGGCCCGCCGGCATACCGAGGCTTGCGCTGCGTGTCGTGCGTGTCGTGGCCGGCGCTGCAGCCGCGGCCGCCGCAGCACGAGCGGGCGCATTCAGCGATTGGAGCGTGACCACGTAGTCGCGTGCGCCGTCGACGGGCCGCCACGCGAGCACCAGCGATGTGCAGCTGCGCGGCCGGGCGGCCTGCTGCGGCGTGGCACCGGCCGGCGCCAGGCCGGTGGGCGCCGCCAGATCGTCGGATCCCGATGCACTCGCCGCCACGATGGCGACCAGCGCCGCGACAGCCAGCGCCGGGCCGAGGCTGGACGAGCGCGGCGCCGGCAGGAGCCGTTCCATCGGCTCCACCCATGCCCGCGTGTGTGCGAGCTCCTCGGGCGGTGCGGGCCGGGCCTGTGGCGGCGCCTGCGGCCGGCCGGCGCCCATCGTGCCGGCCGGCAGCGTGAGGGCGGGCCAGGCATCGGCGAGGGAGGACAGTCGCACCGTGCCGTCGAACACCACGACGGCATAGTCGCCTGCTTGTGTCGCGCGCACCGAGTACGCCGTGCCCTCGGCACCCGCCTTCACGAACGTGGTCTGCACTGCGAACAGCCCGCGGATCTTCACGAACACCTCGCCGACCAGTTCGCTGAAGGAGCCGACGCGGCCACGTGTGCCGGCGCGCATGTAGACCTCGCTGCCCGAGGGATAGCGGATGAGCGCCTGCGCGTTCGGCCCCGTCATCACCCAGTCGCCGGGCTGCAGCACCGTCGGCACCCGCGCTTCGATCCACGCGCCGTCGCGGTTGATGCGCACGAGGCCGGTCTCGTCGGCACGCGCCACACGACCATCGACGACGATGCCGTCCAGCGTGATGGCGCGCGGCGCATGCGCCGCCGTGCCGCAGCCGGAGATCAGCGCAACCCACAGCGCGAGCACCAGCCAGAAGGTCGTCCGATCCAGTCGCTTCATCGCACACCTCGTCGATCGCTGCGGGCCATCACCGCCCAGGCCAGGCCGAACGCCGCCAAGGCGTAGGGCAGGTTGATCAGCCACTGCTGGCTGCGGTAGACCCAGGCGGCCAGCATGACACACCCGAGCACCACGCCGAGCAGGGCCGCGGCGCGCCAGGGCCATGCGCGGCTGGCCAGCGCGCGGCGGGAGAACGCGCCGAGCAGGGCCATCAGCAACATCGTTGCCATCGACGCGAGCGCCCCGGAAGGCCGGATCACACTGCCGCGCGACAGCGCATCGATCTGGGCGGCGATCAGTTCGACGCCCCAGCGTTCATCGCCGCGGCGCACGCCCACGACGTCCTTGTTCTGCAGCTGCAGGCCCACCAGCACGATCTTGCCGCGCAGCCCGGCCAATGGCGCGTCGGCGGCGCCGCCCAGCACGTGCTCATAGCCGATGCGCCGCGGCGACTCGCGCAGGCGCGGCAGACGCGCCGGATCGAGCAGCTGCAGCGCGACACGGTCGCCCTTGCGCAGTGCCTCGCAGTCGGCTTGCGGCGCACGCACCGTTTCGAGGGTGGAAAAGCCGACGTCGGGCGAACGCTCCTCGCGCGGCACGCGAACCCGCAGCACGTTCCGCGCGCCATCGAGGCTCTCGATGCGGCCGCCGCCGCTGAAGGCGGCGAGCGCGAGCGACGCGACATGGAGCTGCCCGCGCTGCATCGCAAGAGGCATCGAGCGCGCATAACCGAGCTTCTGGCCGGCGCAGGCGACGCCGCTTCCGGCGACCGCCGCAAAGCGAGGCAACAGCAGCGGTCGGTCGCCCTCCATTTGATGCGCAGCGAACGCCACTGCCGTCGTGGGTGCGGCCGCACGCAATGCGGCCTCCAGCGCGTCATCGGCGGCGGCATCGCTCGCACGTTCGACGAACAGGTCGAAGGCGATGCTGCGCGCGCCGGCCGCTGCCAGTCGGCGGATCAGCACGGCATGTTCACGCCGCCAGCTCGCATCGAACCGCCGCCCGACGTGGCGCTCGGTCGCTTCGTCGATCGCGACCAGCACGACCTCGCCGCTCCACGGCGCCGGCTGCCCGATGCCGGCCAGCCACATCGTCGCGCTGGCCAGCCGCGTGTCGAGGCCCGCGAAATCGAACAGCGCGACCCAGGCTGCGACGAACATCACGAGGCCCACGCCCGCGCCGATCCAGCGCGCGCGGCGCTGCGAGCGCAACCGGTCGTCGAGCCGCCGCGCCACGTCCTCGAAGGAGTGTCCTTGCAGCGTCTCGATCAGCGCGTTGATGTGCGGCTTGAGGGCTCGCTCGTCGAGGTTGAGGCAATTGAGCGTACGCAAGCCGGCAAGGTCGCCCGGCAGCGCAGCGCCGGGCGGCGCCGCCTTGCCAACGAGCACCGGCACGACGCGCAGTCCGCGTGCCAATGCGCGGGCCAGCTCGTGGCGAACGTAGTCGTCGCCATGCAGCCGGCTTTGCAGCATGTCGTGCCATTTCGGGCCGATCACCGCCACCACCACGTCTGCGGCATCGAGCTGCCGATCGATCAGCGCGGCGAAGTCGTCGCCGTAGTCGATGTCGTCGATGTCCATGAAGACATCGTCGACGCCGAACCGTGCTGCCAGTTCGTTGTGGATCAGCCGCGCATGCACGATGCTGTCGTCGCGTCGGTAGCTGATGAAGACCTTCATGGACGAGGCACGGGCGCTCGGCGAGGACCGGGAGCCCAGAATAGTCCCCGTCCGGTCGCGCGCAAAGGCCTCGTTGTAGGGGGCTTGAG
>CAJPFZ010000102.1 GCA_905339355.1 Burkholderiaceae bacterium | reverse complement strand
CTCAGGCGAAAGGGTGAACGCCGGGCCGCCGCAGTTGATGGACATCGGCGGCATGGCCGATCCGGGCCGGAAGGCGACGGCGATGGCGTTGACGTCCTTCTGCCAGCCGCCGAAGGAGCAGCAGCAGCCCAGTTCCGCGTATTCCTGCAGTCCCTTTTCGATGCCTTCGCGGATCTTCGGCCAGGCAAACTCGTCGAGCTCGCGGATGCGGTCCATCAGCTCGTGGCGCTCGCCGCCGGAGGTGGCGGCGAGGTAGGCGCGGCCCATGGCAGTGGTGGCGAGCGGGATGCGCGAGCCGACGTCGAGGCTGATGGTGATCGCCGACTGGCTGCGGCAGTGCTCGACGTAGATCATGCTGAGCCGGTCGCGCGTGCCGAGCGACACCGCCGCGCCAGTGAAATCCGCCAGGTCCTGCATCAGCGGCCGCGCCAGCTGGCGCACGTCGAGGCGCGCCAGCATCTTGCTGCCGAGCGCCAGAGTGGCAGTGCCGAGGCGGTACTTGCCGGAATCCTCGTCGTAATGCAGGTAGCCGATGCGCGTCAGCGTGTAGGTCAAGCGCGAGACGGTCGACTTCGGCAGGCCGCAGCGCCTGGCGATCTCGATGTTGCCGAGCAGCCTGTCGCCGGAGCGGAAGCAGCCGAGCACTTCCAGGCCGCGCGCCAGCGCGGTGACGAAATGGCGGTCCTCCTTGCCCTTCGACGGCGCCGGCAGCACCTTCGACACCTTGGTTTTCTTGCGTGTCATGCTCATTTGCCTGCTCCCTTGTTCTGCATTGCAGTACTTTTGAATTTACTGTCATTTTTCTGAGTTTTGCCCTTGACAGCTTATCACGGCATGGTCAAAACTCGCCCACCTTGCCGGTTTGGCAAACCCCAGTTCTGCAATGCAGGCCTTCTCTTCCGTGGGATCATGAACCTCGATTTCTCCGCTGCCGAATGCGCTTTCCGCGCAGAGGTGCGCGACTTCGTGCGCACGCAGCTGCCGCCCGCCATCCGCGACAAGGTGGCGAACGGCCTGCATCTCACGCGCGACGAGCATGTGCTCTGGCAACGCACGCTGCACGCGCGCGGCTGGGGCGGCCCCGGCTGGCCGAAGGCCTTCGGCGGCCCCGGCTGGAGCCCGGTCGAGCAATACATCTTCGAAGAGGAATGCGCGCTCGGCGGCGCGCCGCGCCCGATCCCCTTCGGCATGAAAATGGTGGCGCCGGTGATCATGGCCTTCGGCAACCAGGCCCAACAGGAACGCTTCCTGCCGAAGATCCTCACCGCCGAGGAGTGGTGGTGCCAGGGCTATTCCGAGCCGGGCGCCGGCTCCGACCTCGCCTCGCTGCGCACGCGCGCCGTGCGCAAGGGAGGCAAATACCTCGTCAATGGACAGAAGACCTGGACCACCCTCGGCCATTACGCCGACTGGATCTTCTGCCTGGTGCGCACCGATCCGGAGGCGAAGGCGCAGCGCGGCATCTCCTTCCTGCTCATCGACATGAAGTCGCCCGGCGTCACCGTACGGCCGATCATCACCCTCGACGGCGCCCATGAGGTGAACGAGATCTGGTTCGAGGACGTCGAGGTGCCGGTGGAGAACCTCGTCGGCGAGGAGAACCAGGGCTGGACCTGCGCCAAGTTCCTGCTCGGCCACGAGCGCAGCAACATCGCCGGCATCGGCATCGCCAAGCGCGAGCTGGCGCGCGCCAGGCGCATCGCCGCCGTCGAGACGAAGCGCGGCAGGCCGCTGATCGAGGATCCGCTCTTCGCCGCGCGCCTCGCCGAAATCGAGATCGACCTGATGGCGCTGGAGATCACCAACCTGCGCGTGCTCTCGGCCGAAGCGGAGAACAAGGCGCCCGGCCCGGAGGCATCGATCCTGAAGATCAAGGGCACGGAACTGCAGCAGGCGATCAGCGAGCTGATCCTGCAGGCCGTCGGCCCCTATGCCCTGCCCTTCGACGGCGCGGTGCACGGTCCGGCCCACGCCGCCAACCGCGCCGCCCAATACCTCAACCTGCGCAAGCTGTCGATCTACGGCGGCTCGAACGAGATCCAGAAGAATATCCTCGCGCAGATGATCCTGGAATTGTGAGATGGATTTTTCCTTCACCGAAGAACAGCAGCTCCTCGAAGACACCGTCCTCCGCTTCGTGGCAAAGGATTACGCTTTCGAGAAGCGCCACGCCATCCGCGCTTCCGCCGGGGGCTGGAGCCGCGAAGCCTGGCAGGCGCTGGCGGATCTCGGCCTGCTGGCGCTGAACGTGCCGGAGGAACACGGCGGCCTCGGCGCCGGGCCAGTGGATACGATGCTCGCGCTGAACGCCCTCGGCCCGGGGCTGCTGCAGGAGCCCTATCTCGCCAGCGCGGTGGTGGCGACCGCCCTGTTGCGCGAATGCCCGCAGCAGGCCGGCCTGCTGGCACAGATGGCCGCGGGAGAGCGCATTGCCGTGCTCGCCCACGATGAGCCGGGCGCGCGCGGCAATCCGTGCCACGTGGCCACCCTTTGCCGTCCTGACGGGACTGACTTTCTGCTCGACGGCCGCAAGTGCGTGGTGGCCCATGCCGCCGCAGCCGACTTTCTCATTGTCTCCGCCCGCCTCGGCGACGACCTCGCGCTGTTTCTCGTGCCGTGCGACGCGGCTGGGCTCACGCTCGACGCCTATCCGACCCTGGACGGCACGCGGGCGGCGGAAGTGCATCTGAACGGCGTGCGACTGCCGGCAGGCGCCCTCTTGCCGGCCGGCGCCGACGTGCTGGAGCGCGCGCTGGGCGTCGGCCTTGCCGCCCTCTGCGCTGAAGCCGTCGGCATCATGAAGGCCACCATCGACGCCACCGTCGACTACCTGCGCACGCGCCGGCAGTTCGGCCAGCCGATCGGCCGCTTCCAGGCGCTGCAGCACCGCGCGGCGGACATGCTGCTGCATTACGAGCAGGCGAAATCCATGAGCTACCTCGCCGCGATGCGCTGCACCTCGAAGGACGCCGCCGAACGTCGCCGTGCCCTCTCCGCCGCCAAGGTGGTGACGGGCCGCGCCGTCCGCTTCATCGGACAGCAGGCGGTGCAGCTGCACGGTGGCATGGGCATGACCGACGAACTCGTCGTCAGCCACTGGTTCAAGCGCCTGACCGCCATCGAAATCGAGTTTGGCGACAGCGACACGCATCTGCAACAATTCATCGAAGCATCCGCATTCAACTGAGGAATCCGCCATGCCACAGCGCGCCAAGGCAGTCGTCTGCCGCGAAATCAACCAGCCCGTCGTCGTCGAGGAAATCGAGGTCGAATCGCCGCGCCGCGGCGAAGTCATGATCCGGCTCGCCGCCTGCGGCGTCTGCCACAGCGACTATTCCGTCACCACCGGCACCATTCCCTTCCCGCCGCCGGTGGTGCTCGGCCACGAGGGCGCCGGCATCGTCATCGAAGTCGGCGAAGGCGTCACGGACTTCAGTGTCGGCGACGCCGTCGTCAGTTCCTTCGTCAGCATGTGCGGCAAGTGCCGCTACTGCCAGACCGGCCGGCCGCAGTTGTGCGACCAGGCGTCGAAGGCCGCCTACACCCTGCCCGATGGCACGGTGCGCACCAAGGACCTGCAGGGCAAGCCGCTCAACATCTTCTCCGGCTGCGGCGTCATGGCGGAAGTCGCCACGCTGCACACCGACAACGTGGTGAAGATCGCCAAGGACATCCCGCTCGACTGCGCCGCGCTGGTGAGCTGCGGCGTCATGACCGGCGTCGGCGCGGTGGTGAACACGGCGCGCGTCGCGCCCGGCTCGGTGACGGTGGTGTTCGGCGCCGGCGGCGTCGGCCTGAATGCCATCCAGGGCTGCGTCATCGCCGGCGCGGCGATGATCGTGGCGGTGGATATGTCGGACGCCAAGCTGGAGATGGCGCGGCAGTTCGGCGCCACGCACACGCTGAATGCCAAGTCGGAGGAAAACGTCGTCAAGGCGATCCGCAAGCTCACCGGCGGCGGCGCCGACTATGCTTTCGAGTGCGTTGGCTATGGCGAGATCGCCGCGCAAGCCTACGGCGTGCTGCGCAAGGGCGGCACGGCGGTGGTGGTCGGCGTTGCCAGCCAGAAGGACACCACCACCCTGCGCACCGCCAGCCTGACCTTTGAGGAGAAGACGCTGACCGGCAGCTACTTCGGCTCGGCGCGCCCGCGCGAGGACTTCCCGCGCCTGCTGGCGCTCTACCGCGCGAAGCGCCTCAAGCTCGACGAACTCATCACGCGCACCTACCGCATCGACGAGGCGCCGCAGGCCTTCGCCGATTTGGCCTCCGGCAAGAATGCGCGCGGCGTCATCGTCTTCGGCTGAACGAAACCCAGGCGAAAAAAAACCCCGGCATGCCGGGGTTTTTCAATTTTGCCTTGATGCTTACAGGGGCTTGATGTTTGCCGCCTGCTTGCCCTTCGGGCCGGTGGCCTCGTCATAGGAGACCTTCTGGCCTTCCTTGAGGGACTTGAAGCCGCTCGACTGGATCGCGGAGAAGTGCGCGAAGAGATCCTCGCCGCCATTGTCCGGGGTGATGAAGCCGAAGCCTTTGGCATCGTTGAACCACTTGACTGTACCTGTTGCCATATTTCCTATCCTAAAAAAATTGAAGGGCGACCGCCCGACGGTTCGTTCGAGTACCCAGAACCGAAATGGCAGTAGCATACCGCATCATTCTGTAGCTTGAGTC
>CAJPFZ010000101.1 GCA_905339355.1 Burkholderiaceae bacterium | reverse complement strand
CGCCGTGGTGACGCTGATGGGCCTGCTCGCCTTCCCGGCCATGCTGCGCCACGGCTACGACATCCGCCTGTCGGCCGGCTCGATCACGGCCGGCGGCTGCCTCGGCATCCTCATCCCGCCCTCGGTGCTGCTCATCGTCTACGGCGCCACCGCCGGCGTCTCGGTGGTGCAGCTCTACGCCGGCGCCTTCTTCCCGGGCCTCATGCTGGCGGGGCTGTACATTGCCTACGTCATCATCCTCGCCAAGCTCAAGCCGCAGTTGGCGCCGCCGCTCTCCGCCGAGGAGCGCATCGTGCCGCTGCCGCCGCACAACCAGGCGGTGGCCGACGCCATCGGCCGCAATGCCCTGGTTGCGCTCCTCTCGGCCCTGAAGGGCCGCGCCAACCTGAGCGTGCCCTCCGCGGCGATCCTCAGGCAGCTCGTCATCGTGCTGCTGCCGGCCGCGGTCTGGTTCGGCGCCATGGGGCTGGTGTACCGCACGGTTACCGCAGCGCCGGTGCAGGTGGATGTATCCGGCCTGCAGGAGATGGGCAGCGGCGCCGCCGTTGCCGAAGAGGAGGGCGGCGAAGAGGGAAAGGCCGAGGGCGTGTCCGAGCCCCCTTCGGAAGAAGAGGAGCAGGGTGCGGAGAGCGTCAAGGAGCCGCCCGCCGATTCTTCCCCTCTCCCGCGAGCGGGAGAGGGGCCCTCTCCCCCGACCCCTCTCCCGGTGACGGGAGAGGGGAGCACACACCCCGAACCCGTGCCGGCGCCGCTCTCCTACTGGATCGTGCTCGCCGCCGGCAGCGCCGCGGTGCTGTTCTTCTACTGGATATTCGACTTCGCCCGGCTGGAAATCTTCAAGATGCTGCTGGCCTCGTTCTTCCCGCTGGCCATCCTCATCCTCGCCGTGCTCGGCTCCATCGTCTTCGGCCTCGCCACGCCGACCGAGGCGGCGGCGGTCGGTTCGCTCGGCGGCATCCTGCTGGCGGCGGCCTACCGGCGACTGAATCTCGGCGTGATGAAGGAGTCGGTGTTCCTCACGGCGAAGACCTCCGCCATGGTGTGCTGGCTGTTCGTCGGCTCCTCGATCTTCTCGGCCGCTTTCGCCCTGCTGGGCGGACAGGCGCTGGTGGAACAATGGGTGCTGTCGCTCGACATGACGCCGCTGCAGTTCATGATCCTCGCCCAGTTCATCATCTTCATTCTCGGCTGGCCGCTGGAGTGGACCGAGATCATCGTCATCTTCATGCCGATCTTCATCCCGCTGCTGGCGCACTTCAACGTCGACCCGCTGTTCTTCGGCCTGCTGGTGGCGCTCAACCTGCAGACGGCCTTCCTCTCGCCGCCAGTGGCGATGGCGGCGTTCTACCTGAAAGGCGTCGCGCCGCCGCACGTCACGCTGAACCAGATCTTCGCCGGCATGATGCCCTTCATGGGCATCCAGGTGCTGGCGCTGGTGCTGCTCTATATGTTCCCCGACATCGGGCTGTGGCTGCCGAAGGTGCTCTACAACTGAGCCGAACCGGGCACGACAGGACGACGAGGCGCCCGCAAGGGCGCTTCGTTTTTGTGGCGATAATTTTGTATAGTGACGCCCATGAGCGTCCAATGCGAAATCACCGGAAAAGCCGCCGCGCATGCGCCGATGAGCCTGTTCGAACGCTGGCTGACCCTGTGGGTCTTCCTCTGCATCGTCGCCGGCATCGCACTGGGCCAGTTCCTGCCGGCGCCGTTCCAGGCGCTGGGCCGCATGGAAGTCGCGCAGGTGAACCTCCCGGTCGGCCTGCTCATCTGGGTGATGATCGTGCCGATGCTGGTGAAGGTGGATTTCGGCGCGCTGCACGAGGTGCGCCAGCACGTGCGCGGCATCGGCGTGACGCTGGTGGTCAACTGGCTGGTCAAGCCCTTCTCCATGGCGCTGCTGGGCTGGCTGTTCATCCGGCACCTGTTCGCGCCGCTGCTGCCGGCCGAGCAGATCGACAGCTACATCGCCGGCCTGATCCTGCTCGCCGCGGCGCCGTGCACGGCGATGGTCTTTGTCTGGAGCCGGCTGACGAACGGCGACCCGCTGTTCACGCTCTCGCAGGTGGCGGTGAACGACACCATCATGATCTTCGCCTTCGCCCCCATCGTCGGGGTGCTGCTCGGCATCTCGGCGATCACCGTGCCGTGGGACACGCTGGTCACCTCGGTGGTGCTCTACATCGTCATTCCGCTGGCGCTGGCGCAGCTCTGGCGCAGGGCGCTGCTGAAGCGCGGCCAGGCGCATTTCGAGGCGACGATGGAAAAGATCGGCCCCTGGTCGATCTCGGCCCTGCTCGCCACGCTGGTGCTGCTGTTCGCCTTCCAGGGCCAGGCCATCCTCGCGCAGCCGCTGGTCATCGCGCTGCTGGCGGTGCCGATCCTGATCCAGGTCTTCTTCAACTCGGCGCTGGCCTACTGGCTGAACCGCGCCGTCGGAGAGAAGCACAGCGTCGCCTGTCCCTCGGCGCTGATCGGCGCCTCGAACTTCTTCGAGCTGGCGGTGGCGGCGGCGATTTCCCTGTTCGGCTTCGAATCGGGCGCGGCGCTCGCCACCGTGGTCGGCGTGCTGATCGAGGTGCCGGTGATGCTGCTGGTGGTCAAGGTGGTGAACGCCAGCAAGGGCTGGTACGAAGGAACACGTTAAGGGATGGGTTGATTTGGAACTGCTCGTAACCGCACTGCAAAGCGGCCTGGCCAGCCTCGCCGCCTACCTGGCGGCGCATGTCCTGCTGTGCCTGGTGCCGGCCTTCTTCATCGCCGGCGCTCTCTCGGCGCTGGTGCCGCAGCAGTCCATCCTGCGCTTCCTCGGCCCGGATGCGCCGAAGTATGTTTCCTATCCCGCCGCCGCTGGCGCCGGCAGCCTGCTGGCGGTGTGCTCCTGCACCGTGCAGCCGCTCTTCGCCGGCATCTACGGCAAGGGCGCCGGGCTGGGGCCGGCCATCACCTTCCTCTTTTTCGCGCCGGCCGCCAACATCCTCGCGCTGTCCTACACGGGCGTCGCGCTCGGCGCCGACTTCGCCATCGCGCGCATCCTGCTGGCGCTCGTCTTCGGCATCGGCATCGGCCTGCTGATGGCCCTGCTGTTCCGCGGCGAC
>CAJPFZ010000100.1 GCA_905339355.1 Burkholderiaceae bacterium | reverse complement strand
CTGCACGGCGAGATCGACGAGGCGCTCAAGCGTTTCTGGACCGACACCCGCGAACGCCACCGCTTTCTGCAGCACGACAAGGAGCGCCCGATCCTGGCGCCGGAGGAACTGTTCCTCAAGCCGGACGACTTCTTCACGCTGACGCAGGCGCATGCAACGCTCGCGATGCGCGGCAAGGAGCCCGTCGAGTGGGCGCGCCCGCTGCCCGATCTCAGCGTCGACCGCGGCGCGCCGGAGCCGCTGAAGAAGCTGCAGCTGCACGTCGGCACGACGCCGCACCGCGTGCTGATCGTGGCCGAGAGCGAAGGACGCCGCGAAAGCCTGCTCGAATTGCTGCGCGACAACAAGATCGAGCCGCCGAGCGTCGCCACGCTGGCCGAGTTCGAAGTCGGCGACGAACACTTCGCCATCGCCGCGGCGCCACTGGCCGAAGGCTTCTTCTGGCATGAGCCGCCGGACGGCACTGCGATCCAGTTCGTCACCGAGACGGAACTCTTCGCCACGTCGCCCACGGCGCGGCGCAGGCGCAAGCAGGAACAGGTCAGCGACGTCAATGCGCTGATAAAGGACCTGTCGGAGCTGAAGGTCGGCGACCCGGTGGTGCACGTCAACCACGGCATCGGGCGCTACGTCGGACTCGAGAACATCGACCTCGGCGAAGGCCCGAGCGAATTCCTCATCCTCGAATACGCCGACAAGGCGACGTTGAAGATCCCGGTCGCGCAGCTGCACCTCATCAGCCGCTACACCGGCGTCAGCGCCGAAGAGGCGCCGCTGCACAGGCTCGGCTCCGGCCAGTGGGACAAGGCCAGGCGCCGCGCCGCCGAGCAGGTGCGCGACACCGCCGCCGAACTCCTGAATCTCTACGCCCGCCGTGCCGCGCGCGAGGGCTACGCCTTTCGCTTCTCGCCGCACGACTACGAGGCCTTCGCCGCCAGCTTCGGCTTCGAGGAAACGCCCGACCAGCAGGCTGCCATTCATGCCGTCATCCAGGACATGGTGTCGCCGCAGCCGATGGACCGGCTGGTGTGCGGCGACGTCGGTTTCGGCAAGACCGAGGTCGCCCTGCGCGCGGCCTTCGTCGCGGTACACGCCGGCAAGCAGGTGGCGATCCTCGCGCCGACCACACTGCTCGCCGAGCAGCACTACCAGAACATCGCCGACCGCTTCGGCAAGTGGCCGGTCAAAGTGGCCGAACTCTCTCGCTTCCGCTCGGCCAAGGAAGTCAAGGTTGCGCTCGATGGCCTCGCCGACGGCAGCATCGACATCGTCGTCGGAACGCACAAGCTGATCAGCCAGAGCGTCAAGTTCAAGCGCCTGGGCCTGCTCGTGATCGACGAGGAACACCGCTTCGGCGTGCGCCACAAGGAGGCGATCAAGGCGATGCGCGCCGAGGTCGACGTGCTGACGCTCACCGCGACGCCAATCCCGCGCACGCTGGGCATGGCGCTCGAAGGCCTGCGCGACTTGTCGGTGATCGCCACCGCGCCGCAGCGGCGCCTCGCGATCAAGACCTTCGTGCGCAACGAATCCACCGGCACCATCCGCGAGGCCGTGCTGCGAGAGTTGAAGCGTGGCGGGCAGGTCTACTTCCTGCACAACGACGTCGAGACCATTCAGCACCGGCGCGAGAAGCTGCAGGAGCTCCTGCCCGAGGCGCGCATCGCGGTTGCGCACGGCCAGATGCCCGAGCGCCAGCTCGAGACCGTGATGCGCGACTTCGTCGCCCAGCGCCACAACGTGCTGCTGTGCTCGACCATCATCGAGACCGGCATCGACGTGCCGACCGCCAACACCATCGTGATCAGCCGCGCCGACAAGTTCGGCCTCGCGCAGCTGCACCAGCTGCGCGGCCGGGTCGGGCGCTCGCACCACCAGGCGTACGCGTACCTGCTGGTGCCCGACGTCGAAGGGCTGACCAAGCAGGCGGCGCAGCGGCTCGAAGCCATCCAGCAGATGGAGGAACTCGGCTCGGGCTTCTACCTCGCGATGCACGACCTCGAAATCCGCGGCGCCGGCGAGGTGCTGGGCGAGAACCAGAGCGGCAACATGATGGAGGTCGGCTTCCAGCTCTACAACGACATGCTGGCCGAGGCGGTGCGCTCGCTCAAGGCGGGCCGCGAGCCGGACCTGCTGTCGCCGCTGTCGGCCGCGACCGAGATCAACCTGCATGCGCCCGCGCTGCTGCCCGACAGCTACTGCGGCGACGTGCACACGCGGCTGTCGCTCTACAAGCGACTTGCCACCGCCGAGAAGCCGGAGCAGATCGACGCGATGCTCGAAGAGATCACCGACCGCTTCGGCAAGCTCCCCGCGCAGGGCCAGACGCTGTTCGACGTTCACCGCCTGCGCGTGCTCGCCAAGCCCTACGGCGTGACCAAGATCGATGCGGCGCCCAAGCTGATGATCGTGCACTTCCGCCCCAACCCGCCGGTCGATGCGATGCGCATCATCGAACTCGTGCAGAAGAACCGCCACATCAAGCTCGCCGGCAACGACAAGCTGCGCATCGAGAAGGAAACGCAGGAGCCGAAGGAACGGGCGCAGATGATCCGCGACGTGCTGCGCGCTCTCGGCGCCCCCAAGCCCGAGACGGCGCTGTCGTAGCCTCGCCCCTCACGCCTTTCAAACTCTCAACGCCACCGCACCATGCCGATCGAATTCGCCCCAGGCCTCGCCGTTCAAGGCTTCACGCCGCCGCTTCGGCTCGCCGACTTCAAGCTGATCGCCTTCGACATGGATTCGACGCTGATCAACATCGAGTGTGTCGACGAGATCGCGGCGGCCGCCGGCCGCAAGGCCGAGGTCGCCGCCATCACCGAAGCCGCCATGCGCGGCGAGATCGCCGACTACAAGGAGAGCCTGCGCCGGCGAGTCGCGCTGCTCCAAGGCGTGCCGGTGAGCGCGCTGCACGAGGTCTACGAGCAGCGGCTGCGCCTGAACCCCGGGGCGGAGAAACTGGTGCATGCCGTGCAGGCTGCGGGTCTCAAGACGCTGCTCGTGTCAGGCGGCTTCACCTTCTTCACCGACCGTGTGCGCGATCGGCTTCGCATCGACTTCACACGCTCCAATGTACTCAGCGTGCATGAAGGGGTGCTCGATGGCCGCATGGTCGACCAGCCGTGGGGCGACATCTGCGACGGCGAGGAGAAGAAGAAGATGCTGCTCGCCACCTGCGCCCAGCTGCACATCGACCCGAAGCAAGCCATCGCGGTGGGCGACGGCGCCAACGACCTGCCGATGATGGGTAAAGCGGGCCTGAGCGTGGCCTACCACGCCAAGCCGAAGGTGCGCGAACGGGCGATGGTCGCGATCAACGACGGGGGTTTGGATCGGTTGCTGGAGGTGGTGCAGAAGTGAGGGCCGGGTCGGCTGCCCGCGCGCACTTCGATACCTCAGTGCGAACGGGTGGGTCGGCCCCGCCCCATCAAATGCCCGTTCAGGCTGAGGTATCGAAGCCCCGCTCCTTCTTCGCGAACTCCCCTTCGCGCCTCGCCACGCCGGGGTTCGCGCGCAGCCGCGTTTGGTAGGCCGCCATCGTCTCGCGCAGCCTCGCCAGGTGGTCGTGCTGCTCGCGCAGGTGCCGGGCGAGCTGTTCGGTGTGGCGCTGGAGCAGCGCGAGCCGGCCGGCCACCGTGGCATCGCCTTGCGCACGCAGCGTGCAATACCTCTGCATCTCGCGGATCGACATGCCGGTTTCCCGCAGGTGGTGCAGGAAGTTGACCCATTGCGAATCTTGCGGGCCGTAGATGCGGTGGCCGTTCTCGTCGCGCCCCACATCGCCCATCAGGCCCACGCGCTCGTAGTAGCGCAGCGTGTGCGCGGTCAGGCCCGTGTGCTCGGCAAACTCGCGGATGTTCATGCTTGCCGGCCTTTTTTCTACGCGGGTGGCGGCATGACGACCATGCCGTCTTCGTCGGCATAAAGCCAGTCGCCCGGCCGCACCCAGACGCCGTCGATCTGCACCGGCACGTCGCGCTCGCCGCTGTTGCGCTTCTCGGTCGGCAAGGGCATGAGCGCCAGCGCGCGAATGCCGACCTCGCAATCCAGCAGTTCCCGCGCGTCGCGCACGCAGCTGTGTACCACCACGCCAGCCCACCCGTTGCGCGCCGCTGCCGCAGCCAGGTTGCCGCCGACCAGGGCACGGCGCAGCGAGCCGCCGCCGTCGACCACCAGCACGCGCTGGCGGCCCGGCTCATCGAGCGCGGCCTTGACCAGCGAGTTGTCTTCGAAGCACTTGACCGTGCTGACGGGGCCCGCGAAGCGATGCTTGGCGCCGAAATCGCGGAACACCGGCGGCAGGACGCGAAACGCGCCGCTGCCGTCGTTCTTGTGCACGTCGCACAGGTCGCAGGTGGAGAAGTCGGGTGTCGTCATGGTCGGATCACGCGATGGTACGAGCCTGGGGGCGCAGCGGCACGGCGCAATGCTTGCAAGCTGTAAGCGCTGCCGTGGCAGACGCGGTCTGCTTCAGTCAGGCCTTCCGCACGCGCTTGGGTGCCGGCTTGACCTCTTCGCGCCGCGCCGGCGGCATCGGCTGGCGCTCACGCACGGCGTGCAGGATGATCGACGTCGAGGTTTCGGTGAGGTCGCACAGCTTGGCGAGCACCGCCTCCAGGTGCGCGACGTCGATGACCGCGATCTCGATCACCCAGCTGTCTTCGCCGGTCACGTTGTAGGCCGTCACCACCTCGGGCAGCTGCTGGATCACCTTGACGACGCGCGTGTACTCCGCCCGGCCGGCCCGCACGACGGCGCGGATGCCGTAGCCGAGCCGGCCCAGATCCACCTGCGCCCGGTAGCCCGTGATGACGCCCGCTGCCTCCAGCTTGCGCACCCGCTCGGTCACGGCCGGCTGGCTCAGGTGCACGCGCCGGCCCAGTTCGGCCATCGTGAGCCGGGCTTCGGCCTGCAGTTCAGCCAGGATGCGGGTGTCGTGGGCGTCGAGTTCCATGATGAAGGCGATGAGGCTAAACGGGTTGCAAGAGCAAAGGCATTGTCGCCTCCAAACCTTGAGGATGCTATGGAACGACGAGCCGCGCTTTCATACGATGTCCGCCAGAACAACACCACTTCGACGCATTGCCATGACGACACTGGCTTCCCGCTCGCTTCAAGCATCTCCGCTGTCCGGCCTGCTGCTGCTGTGCCTGGCCGCCACCTGGCTGGTCTGGGGCTCGACCTACCTCGCGATCAAGTACGCGCTGATCAGCTTTCCGCCCTTCTTCCAGATGGGCACCCGCTTCCTGTTTGCCGGCGCGCTGCTGATGGCGTGGATGCGCTGGCGCGGCGCGCCCTGGCCGAATGCCACCCAGTGGCGCAACGCGCTGCTGGTCGGCACGCTGATGCTCGGCGGCGGCATGGGCGGCACGGCCTACGCCGAAGTCACGGTGGGCTCAGGGCTGGTGGTTGCCTTCATCGCCGTCGTGCCGCTGATGATCGCGGCCCTGAACCGGCTTTACGGCGTCAAGCCGAGCCGGCTCGAACTCGCCGGCATCGGCGTCGGACTCGCCGGCGTCTTGATGCTGACGCAGGGCGCCGGCTTCCAGGCCTCGCCGGCCGGCCTGGCGGCGATCGCCATTGCCTGCGTCACCTGGTCGATCGGCAGCGTGCTCAGCCAGCGCAGCCTGCCGCTCGCGCCTGGCGCGACCGGGTTCGCGAGCGAGATGATCTGCGGCGGCGCGGTCTTGCTGGTGCTGTCGGCGCTGAACGGCGAAGCCCCCGAGTGGCCGCCGCAGCCGGTGGCCGCAGCCGCCTGGTTCTACCTCGTGGTGTTCGGGTCGCTGATCGCGTTCAACGCCTACATGGTGCTGCTGTCGCGTGCAAGCGCGGGGCTCGCGTCGAGCTACACCTTCGTCAATCCGGTGATCGCGATGATGTTGGGTGTCGCGGTCGCGGGCGAGGTCATCACGGGCTACGAATGGCTGGCCGCCGGGATCGTGCTGGTCGGCGTTGTGCTGCTGCTGGCGCGGCCATCGCGTTGAACGCCCATGAAAAAGGGGCAGCCCATGTGGGCTGCCCCTGCGCACGAAGATCGAAGCAGAACTACGGCGCGAACGCAAACGGCGTCGCGACGTCTGCCGCCGTGACGTCGATGTCCGCCGTCTGTGTCGGCTTGTCCGGCACGCTCGCCTCCACCGTGTACTTGCCGGCCGCCGCCGCATCGGCGGCGAACGTCAGCGTCGTAGCGCCGGCCGCATAAGCCGTCTTCACGGGCGCGGCCAGGGGCACGCTGAAGCTGTACTCGCCGGTCACCGCGTCCACCGGGCGCGCGCCGAGTTCGATGGTCGGCCCGCCCGTGAGTGTCTGCAGGATGCGCATTGTCGCGTCGGGGATCGCGGCCGAGCCCGTCGTGCTCACCGCACCGGAGGCGACACGCATCGTCGATGCGGCCGGATCGATCGCTGCGGTGGCCGGGTTGACGGTGGTCACGCTGGCGGCGGCAACGGGCACGCCGGTCATCACCGCGGTGACGCGGCCGTCTGCTGCAACGACGAGGTCGTAGGTTCCTTCGGGCACTGGGGAAAGGATGAACTTGCCCGTGGCATCGGGCACCGTGGCGCGCGCCACCACGCCATTGAGCTGCAGCGACACGCTGGTGCTGCCGGTGCCGAGCGCCGGCACGACATAGCCCTCGACCTTGAGCCCAGCGGCCGACACCCGCGGCAGCACGGTGACGACCGGCTTCAGTGCGTACTGGCCGGAGTTGCCGCGCGTGACGATCGATTTGCAGGCATCGAAGTCGAGCACGAAGTCGGCCACCTGGCCTTCCTCGACCTCGAAATGGGCCTGCAGCTTGAGGCCCGACTGCATCGCGCTCGGCGTGTCGAGCGGCACCTCGGCGCCGCCGATCGGCTGCACCGAATTGGCCAGCGGCGCCGTCGCGTCGTTGGCCGCCAGCACCAGGCGAATCTGGCTGTAGCTGCCAGCGGGAACGGTGGCCTGCCCCAACTCCTCGAGCACGCCGTTGGTCAGCGGCACGAGGTTGATGCGCTTGGGCGTCGCGAGCACCACCTCGGACCAGCCGGCATCGCTCTCCGCTGCGGCGCTGCTTCTGTGGATGCGCACCTTCTGCACCGTCACGTTGACGGCGTCATAGCAGGCGGGCGCATCGGTGAGCGCGAACCGCACCGTGCCGGTGACCTCGTCCGAGCCACCACCGCCGCCGCACGCTTGCAGCACTGCGGCACTGGCTGCGAGCGCTGCCGCGCCCCACCACCGGGTTCGATTCACACGCGAATTGCGATTCATGCACGTACTCCAACGAAGGTTATGGATTCCCACCGGAACGTTGCCGGCGGTGATGCGAACCTAACATCGGAGAACATCTGCAGAGCTTGCTGAACGTAAGCAAAGCGTCTGAGCGCACTGAAAACTTTTCCGAACGGCGCTGGCGCGCACATGCTCACTTCGCGTGTCGCGTCAGCGGCGCTTCGCGAATCTCAACGAGGCCTATGCGACGTCGGTGATGTCTCGCCAACAACTCGAGATCGAGCAGTGTTGGTCTTGCGCTACGCGAACCGAGCGGCGGCGTGACGACGTCAGTTCGTTCGGCGTTGCGCCGCGTCGCGGATTGCGCCGAGCGTCGTGCGGCTGGTGATGACATCGCTCGACAGCTTGAGGTGCAACAGCGTCGGCCGGCCGCTTGCCAGCGCCGCGGCGAAGGCCGGCTCGAACTGGGACGTGGCAGTGATGGTCTCCGCCCGCCAGCCATAGGCGCGCGCAAGCGCGGCGAAGTCCGGGTTGAAGAGATCGGTGCCGCTCACGCGCGCTGGGTACTCGCGCTCCTGGTGCATGCGGATCGTGCCGTAGGTGCCGTTGTCGACGACGATGCTGATCAGCTTGCCGGCGCCGTACTGCGTCGCCGTCGCGAGTTCCTGCCCCGTCATCAGGAAGTCGCCGTCGCCGGCGACGTTGATCGCCGTGCGATCGGGGTACAGCAGCGCCGCGGCTACCGCGGCGGGCACGCCGTAGCCCATCGCGCCGGAGGTCGGCGCGAGCTGGGTCTTGCCGTGGTGCCGCAGGCCCACGTAGCGGCAGAAGCGGTGCAGCCAGCCGCTGTAGTTGCCGGCGCCATTGGTGTAGACGCTGTCTTCGGGGGCGAGGCGCTGCACGGTCTTGATGACCACCGCCATGTCCAGCGGCTCGACCGGTGTGTGCACGAGGTTGGCTTCATAGTCGGCATGCGCCTGCGAGGTCCATTCGCTCCACGGCAGTGACGCGGGCGGCGACAAGGTCTCGAGCGCCTTGGCGGCGCATGCCATCGACGACTGCAGCAGCAGATCGGCAGCGTAGACGCGGCCGAGCTCCTCGGCGCCGGCGTGCACGTGGATCAGCTTCTGCTCGGGCCGTGGGGCCTTGAGCAGCGTGTAGCCGCCGGTCGTCATCTCGCCCAGCCGCGCGCCGATCGCGATGATCAGGTCGGCCTCGGCGATGCGCCGTGCGAGCTTCGGATTGATGCCGATGCCGACGTCGCCGGCGTAGTTGGGGTGCCGGTTGTCCAGCGTGTCCTGAAACCGGAAGGCGCAGCCCACGGGCAGTTGCCACGCGGCAGCGAATCGCTCGAGCGCATCGCACGAGGCCGCGTCCCAGCCGCTGCCGCCGGCGATGACGAAGGGCCGCTGCGCGGCCAGCAGCATCGTGCGCACCTCGCGCAGCGCACCCGGCGCGGGCCAGGCGAGCGCCGGCTCGACGCGCGGCAGCACGGGCGCTTCGGTGGCCTGGGTCAGCATGTCTTCCGGCAGCGCGAGCACCACCGGGCCCGGACGGCCCTGCATCGCGGTATGGAAAGCACGTGCGACGTACTCCGGCAGGCGGTCGGGGTCGTGCACCTCGCCGACCCATTTCGCGAAGCCGAGCGTGCCGGGGCCGAACATCTGCCGGTAGTCGACCTCCTGGAACGCTTCGCGGTCGCGCTGGTCGCTCGCCACCTGGCCGATGAAGAGGATCATCGGCGTGCTGTCCTGGAACGCGGTGTGCAGCCCGATGCTCGCATTGGTCGCGCCCGGACCGCGGGTGACGAAGCAGATGCCCGGCCTGCCGGTCAGCTTGCCCTGCGCCTCGGCCATGAACGAAGCGCCGCCTTCCTGCCGGCAGGCGATGAAGCGGATGTGCTCGCGGTGTTCGTGGAAGCCGTCGAGTACGGCGAGATAGCTCTCCCCGGGTACACCGAAGACGGTGTCGACGCCTTGGGCGACGAGGGCTTCGACGAGGGCGTGGCCGGCGAGGCGTTTGGACGCAGTGGTGCTCATGGGCTCGTGGATTCGCGCAGAGAGGAAAGACGCGAGTGTGCCTGCGGCCGGGGTGAGAGTTGTTCGGATTGCGCGCCTCGTGAGACAACCGCGTATGTCGTCCAGCTACGACACCGTGCGACGCACGCGCCGCACATTGAAGGCGCTGGCGATCAGCACCGCCTGCACCACTGCGATGCCAAGCCAGACCATCGACGGCCGCTGCAGGTCCATCAACGTTCCGAAAAGCAGCGGGGCAACGGCCTGCCCGATGTCGAGCCCCGAATAGACGACCCCGTAGACGCGGCCCGTGGCGTTGTCGGGCGACGAGCGCTTGACCAGCAGGTCTCGCGACGGCCCCGCCACGCCGGCACCGAGCCCCATCGCGCCGAACAGCGCCGGCACCGCCATCGCCGGTACGTCGGCAAATCCGAGCATGAGCGCGATGCTGGCCGCCACGCCGAAGCCCGCCCCGACGATGCGCTCGCAGCGCGCCGGGTCGCTGGCGAGAAAGCCGCCCGCCACCATGCCGGCCGCCGCGCAGACCATGTACACGCTCAGGCAGATCGCCGCCGTCTGCGCCGGCACGGCGTGCAGCAGCCGCGCCGCTTCGGGTGCAAAGGCCTGCACGCCGCTCAGGGCCATTGCATAGAAGAAGAAGAACGCGAAGCACATCCAGACGGCGGGAATGCCGAGGAACGCGAACCTGCTTTCGCCCACTGCCGCGCCGGGCGCCGCCTGGTGAGCAGGGCTCACGTCGAGCGCCAGCTGGCGCCGGTACAGCCAGGCGATGGCGAGCACCAGCACGATCAGCGTGCCGGCCGCCGCCAGCGCGATGCGCCATGAAAACGCCAGCGTCAGCGGCACCAGCATCGCCGGTGCGAGCGCCCAGCCCAGGCTGCCGGTGATGCCGTGCACGCTGAAGGCATGGCCCAGGCGCGACTGGTGCACCTTGCGGTTGAGCAGCGTGTAGTCGACCGGGTGAAAGACGCCGTTGCCGGTGCCCGCCACGACGGAGAAGAACGCGAGCATCCAGTAGCTGCTGCTGAGCGCGAACCCGAAGGCCGCCGCGGCGAGCAAGGCCAGGCCGGCGAAGAGGATGGGCCGCGGGCCGAAGCGGTCGACGACGAAGCCCGACACCGTCTGCACCGCGCACGAGACGACGAAGAAGATTGTCATCAGCAACCCGAGTTCGGCGTAGCTGACGGCGAACTCCTGCTTCAGCCAAGGAAACAGCGGCGCGAGCAACAGCTGGCTGAAGTGGCTGATGCCATGCGCCATGCCGACCAGGCCGATCAAGGACGCATCGCGGCGGGCGGTGCCGGGTGCGGCGGAAGCGGTGGCTGTGAGGGCGCTCATCGGAGATTGCAGAGGGGAATGCCACGCATGGTAGGCGGCGGGGCGCCGGCAGGTTTACGATAGCTCGTCAAGTTCTGTCGAGATCCAGCCAAGATGGCCCAGGCCCGCCCCACCCACCGCGCTGTTGCCCGCACCACCCTTGTCGGCCCGCTGACGCCCCACCTCTACGCGCCGACACGGGAGCGGCCGATCCGCGCCAAGCTGCACCGGCTGAGCACCGACAAGCGTGTCGTGCCGCACGATCACCCGTGGGCACAGCTGGCGGTGTCGGACACGGGCGTCGTGCGCCTGACCGTCGAACACGGCACCTACCTCGTGCCGCCCTCGCGCGCGCTGTGGATTCCGCCCGGCGTCGAACACGCGGTGAGCGTGGTCGAGGATGCGGACCTGCGCACCTTGTATTTGTTGCAAGCCCCCGGCCGCTGCGGCCCCGACGTGCCGAAAGCGCAGGAGGCCGCCTGGCGGCAGTGCCGCGTGCTCGAGGTCTCCGACCTGCTGCGTGCCCTGGTGATGCAAATGAGCATCCAGCCCGACGGCGCGGGCCGGCCGCCAGGGGCCGAGGAACTGCAGCGCGAACGCCGCCTCGGTGCGCTGGTGCTCGACGAACTGCGGCGCGCCAAGCCGGTGCGCCTGGGCGTCGACCTGCCGGCCGACAAGCGCCTGCGCGCCCTGTGCGAAGCCGTGCTCGACGACCCCACGCGCCATGGCACGCTCGAAGGGTGGGCCCACGATACCGGCGCGAGCGCACGCACGGTGGCACGGCTGTTCCGCCAGGAGCTGGGAACGACTTTCGTGCAATGGCGCCAGCAGGTGCTGCTCGCCAAGGCGCTCGCGATGGCGGCGCGCAAGCTGCCGATGGGCACCATCGCCGCCGAGCTGGGCTACGCGAGCCCGAGTGCGTTCAGCGCCATGGTGCGGCGCTCGGTGGGCGCGCCGCCGAGCCAGTTCTTCGGCTGACGGTCCTGCAGATCTGGCCCGCGAAGCACAGCAAGCCAGCCAGAGCCAGCCAGACGCCCCCCTGGTTCGAGGGGACAGCAACGACCGGTTGCAGCTCCGCCCGGCATGCTGCGGGATGCATGGCATAGACTCAACGAGCGCCGTGCCGCGGCATCACCGTGGTGCCATCTTCACACGTCCTGCGGCACGTCAGGAGAGACCTGCATGCTCACATCCCTGTTCGGTGACCTGGGTCCGCCCCGGGATCCGTCGAAGAAGTCCCTTCCGGAAGCCGACGCTCCGGATCAGGGATTCGCTGCGACGGCCATCCTCGAGAGCATGGCGACCGAGGTCAACGACCAGGGCAAGATGGTCGATCGCCACCAGCACGACCTCGTCGTGAGCGGCTCTCCCGCGCAGGCGATCCGCGACCACTTCGCCACCACCCGCGCCGACCTCGAGACCGCCAGCCGCCTAATCACATTGCTCGACCCTGTGGGCATCTGGGCCTCGGCCGTCATCAAGGCGCTCTCGGACGCCGGCGGGCGCCCCATCGAGCGGCTGCACCTGCGCGAGCAGACCACCTTGCGCACGCTCGCGACGATCGAGCGGACCACGCTGGTGCGCCGCCACGAAGACACGCTGAAGATCTACCACGCCGACGTGCGCGCCCCCGGCCGCGAGAACGCCGAGATCCCGGTTGCGCTGATGGAGCGCAGCCACATGACGACGGTGATCATCGGCCCGATGCAGCCGCACGCCATCGACGCCCTGCTCGAATCGCTGCGCGAGTACACGGGGCTTGCGACCTGGCGCTGCCCGAACCTGCTGTTCATGCTGCCGCCCAATGCCGTGTGGATCGCCAACAAGGTCAGCGCCGTGCCGTGGCCACCGCGGCTGCACGTGCACGTGCTCAACGAGTCGCTGACCAGCGCCTCGTCGGTGTGGAACGCGATGCTGGGCATGTGGAACCACGTGAAGACCCAGCCGGCCTGGGAGCCGCCCGACGCCGCGCTCGGCGTGGCCGACTTCCCGATCAAGGTAGCCGACTTCGGTGCAGCGGGTGCATCGCCGTCGAGCACAGCCTCCGTCACGCCCAACGTGCGCGGCAGCGGCAAGCCGGTGATGCGCGTGAGCCACCACGCGCTCGATGCCGCGCGCGCCCGGCAGGCGCTCGCCGAGATGCTGTCCATCGACGGCCTGCTCGGCTGTGCCGTCGTCGACGGCACGACCGGCCTGGTGCTCGCACGAGAAAGCCGCGAAGACCAGCCGGCCGACCTGGACCTGTCGGCCGCCGCCAGTGCGCAGGTGCTGCGCGCCCACCGCCTGGCCGCGCGCAACATGGGCTTGTCGGAGCAGATCGACGAGGTGATGGTCAGCGCCGGCGCACGCCAGCAGGTGCTGCGCACGGTGACGCGCCACCCCGACTTGTTCCTGCTGGCGCTGCTCGACAAGCACCGAGCGAACCTCGCGCTCGCGCGCTACAAGCTGATGGAAGTCGAGAAGGGTCTTTCCTGAGGCCCACGGCCGGTCGGAGCCACGCCGACTGATCGACATTCCCGCCTGGGCTACCATCTTCGGATGGACCAAGTGCTGTTCGACTACACCCGCCAGGACGCCTCCGGCGCCAGCTGCACCGCGCATGCCTGGGCCAAGGTGCCGGAACCGCTGAATGCGCAGCAGCGTGTCGAGTGGAAGGCGCGCGCCGCCGCGCTGCTGAAGCAGCACGACGCGGTGCTGGTCGCCCACTACTACGTCGACGGCGACATCCAGGACCTGGCACTCGAAACCGGCGGCTGCGTGGCCGATTCGCTCGAGATGGCGCGCTTCGGCCGCGACCATGCGAGCAAGACGCTGGTCGTCGCCGGCGTGCGCTTCATGGGCGAAACGGCGAAGATCCTGAGCCCCGAGAAGCGCGTGCTCATGCCAGACCTCGAGGCCACCTGCTCGCTCGACCTCGGCTGCCCGCCCGACGACTTCGCCCGCTTCTGCGACGCGCACCCCGACCGCAGCGTCGTCGTCTACGCCAACACCAGCGCCGCGGTGAAGGCCCGCGCCGACTGGATGGTGACGAGCTCGTGCGCGCTGGCGATCGTCAACCACCTGAAGGAACAGGGAAAGAAGGTGCTGTGGGCGCCCGACCGGCACCTCGGCCGCTACATCCAGGAGCAGACCGGCGCCGACATGCTGATGTGGAACGGCGCCTGCATCGTGCATGACGAGTTCAAGGGGCTGGAGCTGGACCTGCTGAAGGCGCAGCACCCCGGCGCCAAGGTGCTGGTGCATCCCGAGTCGCCCAAGAGCGTGGTCGACCAGGCCGACGTCGTCGGCTCGACCTCACAGATCCTCAACGCGGTGCTCAAGAGCGACGCGCAGACCTTCATCGTCGCCACCGACAACGGCATCCTGCACCGCATGCGGCAGCTCGCGCCCGGCAAGACACTGATCGAAGCGCCCACCGCCGGCAACAGCGCCACCTGCAAGAGCTGCGCGCACTGCCCGTGGATGGCGATGAACGCGCTGCAGGGCGTGGTGCAGTGCCTCGAAGCCGGCACCGGCGAGATCCTTGTCGACGAACCGGTGCGCGGCCAGGCGCTCGGCTGCATCGAGCGCATGCTCGACTTCGTCGCCCGGCACCCGACCGCGACGCAGAAGCCGGGGCTGGTGAAGAACATCGGCGCGGCATGACGGCCCCCATGTTCGACCACGACGAGACGCTGCAGGAGGCGCGCGAACGCAACATCCGCGACGCGCTGTTCGAGGACATCGGCCGGCGCGACTGGACGGCCGAGCTGGTGCCCGAGGCGCAGCGCGTCAAGGCGCGCGTACTCGTGCGCGAAGACGCGGTGCTGTGCGGCCGCGAATGGTTCGAGGGCTGCGTGCATGCGCTCGATCCGGCCGCCAGCGTGAGCTGGCACTACG
>CAJPFZ010000099.1 GCA_905339355.1 Burkholderiaceae bacterium | reverse complement strand
GCGCGCATCGAGCCGCTGTGCATGCGCGGCGTCGGCGGTGCGGCTCGCGATGCCGACCTCGGCGACCGACGAGATCGCGGCCAGCGCTTCGCCGCGAAAGCCCATCGTCGCCACGCTTTCGAGGTCGGTGAGCGAGGCGATCTTGCTGGTGGCATGGCGCTTGAGCGCCATCGTGAGTTCGCTGCTCGCGATGCCGTGGCCGTCGTCCTCGACGACGATGGCGCGGATGCCGCCGCCGACGAGCTTCACCGTCACCTCGGTGGCGCCTGCGTCGAGCGCGTTGTCGACCAGCTCGCGCACCACCGATGCCGGACGCTCGACCACCTCGCCCGCGGCGATCTGGCTCACCAGTTCATCGGGCAATTCGCGGATGGGGCGGCGCGTGGAAGCCAACGGCACGGCGTTCATCGGCGCGATTGTAGGAGCGGCTGCTGGGCGGTTGCGGCGAGCACAGATAATCGCCGCCCATGGACATCTTCGGCGCCCTGATCGATTTCATCCTGCACGTGGACGTGCACCTGTCGAATTTCGTGGCGACCTACGGCACCTGGGTCTATGCGCTGCTGTTCGCGATCATCTTCGTCGAGACGGGGGTGGTGGTGATGCCGTTCCTGCCGGGCGATTCGCTGCTGTTCGTCGTCGGCACGCTGTGCGGCGCGGGGCTGATGAACCTGCCGCTGTCGATCGTCCTGCTCACCGCGGCGGCCATCCTCGGCAACCAGAGCAACTACACGATCGGGCACTACTTCGGTCCCAAGGTGTTCCAGTGGGAGAACTCGCGCTTCTTCAACAAGCGTGCTTTCGAGCAGGCGCATGCCTTCTACGAGAAGTACGGCGGCATCACGATCGTGCTGGCGCGCTTCATGCCGTTCCTGCGCACCTTCGCGCCGTTCGTCGCCGGCGTGGCGCAGATGACGCGCAGCAAGTTCACGTTCTACGACGTGACCGGCGGCACGCTGTGGGTCGGCGGCATCACGCTCGCGGGCTATCTGTTCGGGGCGATCCCGTGGGTCAAGGAAAACCTGGACAAGATCATCTGGGCGATGATCATCGTGCCGGGCCTGCTCGCGATGTTCGGCGCGTGGAAGAGCCGCCGCCAGGTGGTGAAGGCGAGCAACTAAGGCGTCGCGAAGAGCCGGATTTCCTCGTCGTCGCCGGCCAGCGTCACCATCTTCTCGAAGCGCAGGCCGATCC
Source organism: Burkholderiaceae bacterium (assembly GCA_905339355.1). Taxonomy (GTDB): domain Bacteria; phylum Pseudomonadota; class Gammaproteobacteria; order Burkholderiales; family Burkholderiaceae_C; genus Albitalea. The sequence continues at coordinate 27,208 of CAJPFZ010000099.1, read as the reverse complement.
GCTCCAGCAGGCGGATCGAAGCATGGTTGTCGACGGCGGTGATCGCCACCACGCGCGGCAGCCGCAGGACGCGGCGCGCGTGGTCGAGCACCGCGGCCGCCGATTCGAAGCCATAGCCCCGGCCGCCATGGCGTTCGAGGAAGGCGAAGCCGATGTCCACGTCTTCGAGCGAGTCGCGCTTGATGAGCCCGCACATGCCCAGCAGCTCGCCGTGCTGCTTGCCGACCACCGCATAAAGGCCGAAGCCGTGTCGGCGGTACATCGCGACCGGCCCGTCGACGATGTACTGGCGTGCCGCATCGAGCGTGCGGATGCCGCGGTCACCGATGTAGCGCAGCCAGCCCGGCTCGTTCAGCAGCTCGAGAACGAAGGGGGCGTCGCCTTCGTGAAGTTCGCGCAGCCGCAGGCGTTCGGTTTCGAGAAACGTCGCGGGCTCGGTGTCCGGTGCGCGGTCCATCGTCACAGCGCGCGCTGCCGCGCGATCGGCGGGTTCTTCGCGAAATAGCGCTTGATGCCGGTGGTCAGCGCGTCGACCAGCTGCGCCTGGTAGCGCGGGTCGCGCAGCTTGGCTTCTTCGTCGGGGTTGGAGATGAATGCGGTCTCGACCAGGATGGAGGGGATGTCGGGCGCCTTCAGCACCGCGAAGCCGGCCTGCTCGACCCGCGGCTTGTGCAGGCGGCCGACCTTGCCGATCTGCCCCAGCACCTCACTGCCGAGCTTCATGCTGTCCTTGATCTGCGCGGCGGTGCTCATGTCGAGCAGGGCGCGCGCCACGGCGGCGTCCTTCGCCTTGACGTTGACGCCGCCGATCAGGTCGGCCGCGTTCTCCTTCTGGGCCATCCAGCGTGCGGCCGTGCTGCTGGCGCCGCTCTGGCTGAGCGCGAACACCGAGGCGCCGCGTGCATGCGGCTTGAAGAACGCGTCGGCGTGCAGCGAGACGAACAGGTCGGCCTGCACGCGCCGCGCCTTGCGCACCCGGTCGTGCAGCGGCACGAAGAAGTCGGCGTCGCGCGTGAGCATGGCGCGCATGCCGGGCACCGCGTTGATGCGGTCGCGCAATTGCAGCGCGACCTGCAGCACCACGTCTTTCTCGCGCAACCCGCTCGGGCCGATGGCGCCGGGGTCTTCGCCGCCGTGGCCCGGGTCAAGCGCGACGATGATCAACCGATCCATCTTGCCGTCGTGCGGCGGCGCGACCGACGGCGATGGCTTCGCGCCGGCGACCTGCGGCGCCGGGGTCTGCATCGGCGGCTTGGCCGGCGCGGCGGCCACCGGGGGCGTGAGGGGCTTGTTCTCGATCTTGCCGATGAACTCGCCGAGAGCGTCCTGAACCGCCTGGGCCGCTTCCTCCTCGGCGCTCTCCTTGTCCTTGATCAGCGCCAGCAGCGGGTCGCGTTCCTGCGTCGGCCGCAGGTCGAACACCAGCCGGTGCTGGTAGGCCGCCACCGGCGCGAGCGTGAACACCTGCGGCGCGGTCGACTGCTTGAGGTCGATCACCAGGCGCACGATGCGCGGCTGGTTCTGGCCCACGCGCACTCCGGCAATGTAGGGATCGTCCGAGCGCACCTTGCCGACCAGCTCGCGCAGGGCCGGGCTCAGCTCCAGGCCGTCCACGTCGATCACCAGGCGCGAAGGGTTCTCGGCCATGAAATGCTTGGCCGACAGCGCCGCATCGGACTCGATGGTCACGCGGGTGTAGTCGTCGGCCGGCCACACGCGCACGGCAACGATGCTGGCGCCGAACGCAAGGTCGCGCGCGCCGAGCAGGAGCACCAGCGAGCCCATCGCCCGCAGCGCATCTCGCCGTGTCGTCATGAGAGAAGCTCCCGCCCCAGCGGCGTCAGCGCCGCGAGGCTCACATGGCGGCGGTCGCCTTCGCCGAGTGCGATCGCGATGCGCAGGTCCGGTGTCGGCAACAGATCTGAGGCCTTTTCGGGCCACTCGGCGAGCTTGAGCCCGGGCGTGGCGAACACGTCGCGAAAACCCGCGTCTTCCCATTCCTGCGGGTCGTTGAAGCGGTAGAAGTCGAAGTGCCACGCGGTGAACCCGGGCATTTCATAAGGCTCCATCACTGCGTACGTGGGGCTCTTGACGCGCCCTTGCACGCCGAGGGCGTGCAGCAGATGGCGAACGAAGGTCGTCTTGCCGGCACCCAGCGTGCCGTGCAGCTCGATGAAGGCGCGCCGCACGCCCGGGTGGGCCGCCAGCCGCTGCGCGCTCGCGGCGCAGGCGGCCTCGTCCGGCCACACCTGACTGGCAGTTCCTAGAATCGACGAATGACCGGTGCTCAAGGCGTGGACGAGTTGGCGTTGCTTGCGCAACTGCGTGAATGGGCTGCGGCGCTCGGATTTTCCCAGATCGGTGTGGCCGATGTGGACTTGGCAAGCGCCGAGCCCGGCTTGTTGCATTGGCTGCACAACGGCTTCCACGGCTCGATGGATTACATGGCCCAGCACGGATTGAAGCGAGCGCGCCCGGCCGAGCTGGTTCCAGGCACCGTGCGGGTGATCACCGCGCGCATGGACTACCTGCCGCGCGACACGCCCGAAGGCTGGCAGGCCGTCGAATGGGCGCGCCTGGCTGACCCGTTGCGGGGCGGCGTGTCGATCTATGCACGCGGCCGCGACTATCACAAGGTGTTGCGCCAGCGGCTGCAGAAGCTGTCGGACAAGCTGGCCGAGGCGGTCGGCCCTGTCGGTCACCGGGTATTCACCGACTCGGCCCCGGTGCTCGAAGTGGAACTCGCGTCGCGCAGCGGCATCGGCTGGCGTGGCAAGCACACCTTGACACTGCACCGCGACGCCGGCTCGATGTTCTTCCTCGGCGAGATCTACGTCGACCTCGCGCTGCCGGTGACGCCACCGGCCGAGCCTCATTGCGGCAGCTGCAGCGCCTGCATCGACGTGTGTCCGACCCAGGCCATCGTCGCGCCGTACCGGCTCGATGCGCGGCGCTGCATCTCGTACCTCACGATCGAGCAGGCGGGGCCGATCCCGATCGAATTCCGCGCGGCGATGGGCAACCGCATCTACGGTTGCGACGATTGCCAGCTCGTGTGCCCGTGGAACAAGTTCGCGCAGCGCAGCCCGCTGCCCGATTTCGACGCACGCGAGCCGCTTGGCCAGGCGCAGCTGCTCGAACTGTGGGGCTGGAGCGAGGCGGAGTTCCTGCGCCATACCGAAGGCAGCGCGATCCGCCGCATCGGCCATCAGAGCTGGCAGCGCAATCTCGCGGTCGCGATGGGCAACGCGCTGCGCGCGGTCGGCTCGCCGGCCATCGAGGCGGCGCTGCGCGGTGCGCTGGCCACGGCCACGCCGCTCGTGCGCGAGCACATCGAGTGGGCGCTGGCGCAGCGGCCGGCCGATGCTCGGGTAAGCACGGGGGTCGATCGGTAGTTCCCACAATCGAGAAGGTCGGCCGGGTCGGCACCATCTGCGTTCCTGTCACACCGGTGGCACTCCCTTCATTTGCGCCCCAAGGAGAACCCATGCAACGCAGAACGATCATCACCGCACTGGTGGCCGCGGCCTCGATGGCGGCCGCGGGTGCCGCGTCGGCCCAGGCCTATCCGAGCAAGCCGATCCGCCTCATCGTGCCGTTCGCGCCGGGCGGCACCACCGACATCGTGGCGCGTGTCATTTCCGACAAGATGGGCCAGACGCTGGGCCAGACCGTCGTGGTCGAGAACAAGGCCGGCGGCGGCGGCTCGATCGGCGCGACCGAAATCGTGCGCGCGGCCCCAGATGGCCACACGCTCGGCATGGCGACGGTCTCGACCACCGCGGCCAACCCGGCCATCAACCCGAAGATCGCCTACAACCCGCTGAACGACTTCACCGCCATCACCAACGTCGCGGCCACGCCCAACGTTATCGCGGTGCATCCGTCGTTCCCGGCCAAGGACTACAAGGCGTTCGTCGCCGAGCTCAAGAAGAATCCGGGCAAGCACTCGTACGCGAGTTCCGGCACCGGCGGCATCGGCCACCTGCAGATGGAGCTGTTCAAGAACCTGTCGAACACCTTCGTCACCCACATCCCCTACCGCGGTGCGGGCCCGGCGCTCAACGACACGGTGGCCGGCCAGGTGCCGATCATCTTCGACAACCTGCCGTCGGCGCTGCCCTTCATCAAGGACGGCCGGCTGATCCCGATCGTGGTGGCAGCTCCCAACCGTGTGCCTCAGCTGCCCAACGTGCCGACCTTCAAGGAAATCGGCCTGGAGCCGGTGAACCGCATGGCCTACTACGGCATCCAGGGGCCCAAGGGCATCCCGAAGGAGGTGGTCGACAAGATCTACGCAGCGGTCAAGAAGACGCTGGAGGATCCGGCCGTCAAGAAGCGCATCGAGGACACCGGCTCGCTGATCGTCGCCAACACGCCGGAGCAGTTCACCGCGCAGGTCAAGGCCGAGTTCGAGGTCTACAAGGACGTCGTGGCCAAGCAGAAGCTCAAGCTCGATTGAACGGCGTCATGAGCGGCCCCGAGGCCGCACAATGAGGGAGCCGCGAGGCTCCCTTTTTCTTGCCGATGCCCGCCCTTCAAGCCAGCCAGGATTCGATCGACCGCTTCATCGATGCGCTGTGGATCGAGGACGGTCTCGCGGCCAACACGCTGGCCGCCTACCGCCGCGACCTGGCGCTGTATGCGCAGTGGCTTGCGCGCAGCGAGGGCAAGTCGCTCGACGCCAGCACCGAGGCCGATCTGCGCGCCTACGCCGTGGCTCGCCACGCCGGCAGCAAGCCGACCAGCAGCAACCGGCGGCTGACGGTGTTCAAGCGCTACTTCCGTTGGGCCATTCGCGAGCGGCTCATGACGGCCGACCCGAGCCTGAAGCTGCTGACGGCGAAGCAGCCGCTGCGTGTGCCCAAGACCCTCAGCGAGGCGCAGGTGGAGGCACTGCTGGCGGCGCCCGACACGGACACCGCCCTGGGCCTGCGCGACCGCACCATGGTCGAGCTGATGTACGCGAGCGGCCTGCGCGTGAGCGAACTGGTGGGCCTGAAGACCGTGCACGTGAGCCTCGCCGACGGCGCGCTGCGCACGACCGGCAAGGGCAGCAAGGAACGCCTGGTGCCTTTCGGCGAGGAGGCGCACGCCTGGCTGCGACGCTACCTCGCCGAGGCGCGCGGCGTGATCCTAGGCGGGCAGAGCAGCGACGCCTTGTTCGTGACCGCACGCGGCGGCCCGATGACACGCCAGATGTTCTGGAAGCTGATCAAGGCGCATGCGCTGCGTGGCGGGGTGACGGTGCCGCTGTCGCCGCACACCTTGCGCCACGCCTTCGCGACGCATCTTCTGAACCACGGCGCCGACCTGCGCGCCGTGCAGATGCTGCTCGGGCATGCGGACATCTCGACGACCACCATCTACACGCACGTGGCGCGCGAGCGGCTGCGCACGCTGCACGCGCAGCATCACCCGCGCGGCTGAGCGCGCAATGGCGCCACGAGCTTTCTCGCCGCCGCGCGCAAGGTGGCCGGCTCGTAGCCGGCATAGCCGAACACCCAGCCCGTGCGCTGCGATTCGATCGCATAGCGCGACAGCGGCGCGACGAACACGCCCGCGTCGAGCGCGCTGCGCGCGAGCCACAGGTCGGTGCGTCCGGACGGCAGCTCGTGCACCAGGTGCATGCCGTGTTCGCTCGCCGCAAGCGGCAGGCCGGCACGCGCCAGCGCCTCGATCAGCACCTGCTGACGCTGCGAATACAGCTCGCGCATGCGGCGCAGGTGCCGCAGCAGGTGGCCGTCGAGAATGAAGCGCGCCAGCACGTCCTGCTCGGCGGTCGGGCTGTGGCGGTCGCAGAGCGCCTTGGCACTCGCGAACGCGTCGGCCAGGGCCGGCGGCAGCACGATGAAGCCGAGCCGCAGGCCCGGATGCAGCGTCTTCGAGAACGTGCCGACGTACAGCACTCGCTCGTCCTCCGACAGGCTGCGTAGCGCGGGGATGCGGTGTGCGCCGTACTGGAACTCGCCGTCGTAGTCGTCTTCGATCACCCAGGCCCGATGGGCACGGGCCCAGTCGAGCAGCGCGAGGCGGCGCACCAGGCTCATGCGCACGCCGAGCGGGAACTGGTGGCTGGGCGTGACGACCGCCATGCGCGCGCCGGGCCAGCGCGCCGCGCCCTCGGCGATGCACAGCCCCTGCGCGTCCACCGGCACCGCCCGCACCTGCGCGCCGTGGCCCAGCAGGCAGGCGCGGATGCCGGGGTAGCCCGGGTCCTCGACCAACACCTCGTCGCCGACGTCCAGCAGCAGTCGGCCGATGAGGTCGATCGCCTGCTGCGAGCCCGAGGTCACGAGCACCTGCGCCGACTCGCACCGGATGCCGCGCGACACCAGCAGCCATTGCGCGATCGCCTCGCGCAGGGGGCCGTGGCCGGCCGGGTCGATGTACTGGGCGCCTGCGCGCCGCTGCAGTGGCGAGGTGCGCCGAGACAACCGCTCCCACACGTCGAACGGGAAGGCATCGATCGCCGGGGCGCCGATGCGAAAGGCGATCGCCTCGGTGGTCGGCGGGCGCCAGCGCAAGGCCGTGTCGGCGATCAGCCGGCCGCGCGCCGACAACGCGGCGGTGGCCGCCAGCGGTGCGGCCGCCGCGCGACGGCGACCGCGGCGCAGCGTGGCGAGATCGGGTGCGACGTAGCTGCCGTCGCCCACGCGCGACAGCACGTAGCCTTCGGCCTGCAGCCGCTCGACGGCCCACACGACGGTGTTGCGCCCCACGCCCAGCACTTGCGCGTGCTCGCGCGAAGGCGGCAGCCGCGCGCCAGGCGCGAAGCTCCCGTTCTCGATCGCCGCGCGCAGTTGCAGGTAGACCTGCTGGCGCAGCGGGGCGGGGCGTGGATTGGTCCTGCTGTTCATCGCGAATTGGTTCCTCCGGCCAGAGCATAGACGGCTAAGCTGGAGGGCCAATCCAGCTGTCGCTCTTGCCCGCGAGAAACGCCATGTCCCACTACGTCGCCAGCGTCCACTGGGAACGCCACCCCGAACAATCCTTCACCGACAACCGCTACAGCCGCGCGCATGTCTGGCACTTCGACGGCGGTGCGCGCGTGCCGGCGTCGTCGTCGCCGCACGTGGTGCCGGTGCCGTCGTCCGACCCGGCCGGCGTCGACCCCGAGGAGGCCTTCGTCGCGTCGCTCGCGAGCTGCCACATGCTGTGGTTCCTTTCGCTCGCCGCACAGGACGGGTGGGTGGTCGATCACTACCGCGACGATGCCAGCGGCGTGATGGCGCGCAATGGCGAGGGCCGCCTCGCGATGACGGTGGTCACTCTGCATCCGGCGGTGAGTTTCAGCGGCGGCAAGCAGCCCGACGCCGCAGCGTTGGCCGAGCTGCACCATCGTGCGCACGAGGCCTGCTTCATCGCCAACTCGGTGAAGACCGAGGTGCGCTGCGAACCCGTGCTCGACTGACGAAGAGGAGCCGCGATGTACGTTCCGTCCCATTTCGAGGAGACGCGCAGCGAGGTGCTGCACGGGCTTATCCATACGCACCCGCTCGCCACGCTGGTCGCGCCAGGCGGCGCGGAGCTGGCCGTCAGCCACATTCCCTTGCTGCTCGACCCCGCGCACGGGCCGCACGGTACCTTGCGCGGGCATGTGGCGCGTGCCAATCCGCTGTGGCGCTCGCTCGGCGGTCCGATGGCCTGCGTGGCGATCTTCCAGGGGCCGCAGGCCTACGTCACGCCATCGTGGTATGCGAGCAAACACGAGCACGGCAAGGTGGTGCCGACGTGGAACTACGCTGTCGTGCACGCCCACGGGCCGGCGCGGGCGATCGAAGACCCGGCGTGGCTGATCGCGCACCTGAGCGCGATGACCGACGTGCAGGAGTCGCGCCAGGCGCAGCCGTGGAAGGTCGCCGACGCGCCGAAGGAGTACATCGAGCGCCTGATGCAGGCCATCGTCGGCATCGAGATCGGCATCACCTCGTTGCGCGGCAGCTGGAAGGTGAGCCAGAACCGGTCGCAGGCGGACCGGCTCGGCGTGGCCGCCGGGCTGCGCTCGCGCGACGACGAGGCCTCGCGCGAGATGGCGTCGCTCGTGATGCAGCGCGCCGGCTGATCGCGCGTCAACGGCTCAGTTCGAGCCGCAGCGGTCCGGCGCGCTGCCAGGCTGCCGCTTCCTCGCCCAGCAGATGCAGCGTGCGCGGATGCGCCCGCGCCCAGTCGGGCGGCACCTGAAGCGTCGCGTCTGCGCCGCTGCACCGCAAGCTCAGCGCCTGCGTGTCGACCTCGTCGCGTGCGTGGCACACGATGATCGCCAGGCGCAGGCACAGGGCCTGCCAGGCGAAGGCGAGGTCAGCCAGGCTCGACTGGACCTTGCGCAAGCCGCCGCGCTGCGCCAGCACCAGCTCCGCGAGGCGGTGCTGCTGCGATTGCGAGAAGCCCGGTGCGTCGGCGTGTTCGATCAGGTAGGCGCTGTGGCGGTGGTGATCGTGGTGCGAGATCGACATGCCCACTTCGTGCAGTGCGCCGGCCCAAGCCAGCTCGCGCCGCGCCTCCAGCGGCGCGTGCGGCTGCGCGGTCGCGTGAAAGGCCTCGGCCAGCGCCTGCACTCGCCGCGCCTGCGGCAGGTCGACCGCGAAGCGGCGCTGCAGCTCTTGTACCGAAAGGTCGCGCATGTCGTGCCCGCCGCGCTCGTCGGCGGCGGCCCGCAGCCGTTCGTCCAGGTCGAAGATGACACCCTGGCGCAAGGCGCCTCGCACCGGCATCAGCTCGGCGATGCTGAAATGCGCGACGAGGGTGTAGAGGAGGGCCAGCCCGCCGGCGATCACGGCGCGCCGATCCTCTTTCAGGCCGGGCAGCGCGAGGCGCTCGACGCTGCCGGCCTGCAGGCATTGCTCCATCAGCCAGCGCAGTGCGTCGGGTGTGACGCGGCCGTCGGTGACGCCGTTGGCCGCCAGCAGCTGCGACACGGCGCTCATCGTGCCCGACGAGCCGAGCGCTGCGGTCCAGTATGCGGGCGCGAACGTCTCCAGCGCCTCTTCGAGTTCGGCGCCGGCGGCCACCTGCGCGGCGCGGAAGGCGGCTTCGGTGAAACGCCCGTCGCCGAAGTACTTCATCGACAGGCTCACGCTGCCGACCTGGAACGACTCGGCGCGCAGCGGCACGCGCCCGCGCCCGAGGATCATCTCGGTGGAGCGCCCGCCGATGTCGACCACCAGGCGCGGCGCGTCCGAAGGCTGCAGCCGCGTGACACCGGCGTAGATGAGGCGCGCTTCCTCGCGGCCCGAAATCACCTCGATCGGAAGGCCCAGCACCGATTGCGCCTGCGCGAGAAAGGTGTCGCGGTTGGATGCTTCGCGCAGCGTCTGCGTGGCGACGGCGCGCACCAGACCGGGCACATGGCCGCGAAGCCGCTGCGCGAAACGCGCCAGGCAGTCGAGCCCGCGCTGCATCGCTTCTTCGCTCAGCACGCCCAGCTCGTCCAGGCCGGCGCCCAGCCGCACCGTCTCCTTCAGGTAGGCGATGCGGCGGTAGTGCCCGTGCTGCAGCTGTGCGATCTCCAGCCGGAAACTGTTCGAGCCCATGTCGATCGCGGCCAGCGGCCCACGCCCTTGCGGCAGGGCGCGTTCGTCGAGGGCACGCGCCGCCGAGGTGTCCGAAGTCATGGCCGGCATTGTCCGGGCATTCCGCAACGTGGTCGCGCCGCGGGGTCAGGCACGATTGCACGAGGCTTTCTAGAATGCGCCCTCCGCTTCATCACCAGGAGGCTCCAATGCTTCGCAATGACGTCGACAGCTTGACTCCCACACGCGATTTCGACCGGCGCGACTTTCTCCGCACCGCAGTCGGCAGCGGTTTCGCCACAGCGGTCCTGCCGGTCACCGCGCAGACGATCAAGACCGATACAGCCGGGCTCACCGCCGGCGAGGTGACCATTCCGGTCGGCGACTTCAAGATGCCCGCTTATCGCGCAGCGCCGCAAGGCAAGTCCGGACTGCCGGTGATTCTCGTGGTGTCCGAGATCTTCGGCGTGCACGAACACATTGCCGACGTGGCTCGCCGCTTCGCCAAGCTCGGCTACCTCGCGATTGCCCCGGAGCTGTTCGTCCGCCAGGGCGACGCCCAGTCGTACGGCGAGATCGCGAAGCTGATGGCCGAGGTGGTCAGCAAGGTGCCCGACGAGCAAGTGATGCGCGACCTCGATGCGAGCGTGGCGTGGGCGCGCGCGAACGGCGGCGACGTGTCCCGCCTCGGAATCACCGGCTTCTGCTGGGGGGGCCGCCACGTCTGGATGTACAGCGCGCACAACCGGGCGCTCAAGGCCGGCGTGGCCTGGTATGGCCGGCTGGTCGGCATCAGCTCGCCGTTGACGCCCAAGCACCCGCTGGAGGTGGCCGCGCAGCTGCACGCGCCCGTGCTCGGGCTCTACGGCGGAGCCGACCAGGGCATTCCGCTCACCACGGTGAACCAGATGAAGGACGCGCTCCAGGCCGGCAGCCCCGCCGCCAAGGCGTCGGAGTTCGTGGTCTACCCTGATGCGCCGCACGCCTTCCATGCCGACTACCGTCCGAGCTACCGCAAGGAAGCGGCGGACGATGCGTGGAAGCGCTGCACGGCGTGGTTCAAGGCGAAGGGCGTCTGACGCGTCATACTTCGCATCCATCGCAAAGGCCGCATTCAGGGCGGCCTTTGTCTTGATGGCATTCCCATGGTCCTTTTCTATATCGTCCTCGCGACCTTTCTCGGCGGCCTGCTCTCGGTCCTCATCGCGGCCAGCCTCACGGTCTCGGTTCTGACGCGGGTCGTGCGCGACCTGGTGAGCCTGTCGGCCGGCGTGCTGCTCGGCACGGCCTTGCTCAACGTGCTTCCCGAGGCCTTCGAAAGCCACGCCAGCCCGCAAAGCCTGTTCGCCACGCTGCTGGGCGGCCTGCTGTTCTTCTTCCTGCTGGAGAAGGCCGAGCTGTACCGCCACCAGCACCATCATGAAGGCGACGACCACCACCATCACCACGGCTTCGACCGCGCGCAGGCGGGCCGGGGCGGCTGGTCGGTGCTGATGGGCGACAGCATCCACAACTTCTGCGACGGGATCATCATCGCCGCGGCCTTCCTCACCGACGTGCGGCTGGGCGCGGTGACGGCGCTGGCGATCATCGCGCACGAGATCCCGCAGGAAGTCGGCGACTACATCGTTCTGCTCAACGCGGGGCTGTCGCGCCGCAAGGCGCTGCTCTACAACGCGGCGTCGGGGCTCGCGGCGGTGGCCGGCGGCGTGCTCGGCTACTACATCGTCGGGCCGTGGCGGGAGATGTTTCCCTATCTGCTCGTCGTCGCGGCGAGCAGCTTCATCTACGTGGCGGTGGCCGACCTCATTCCGCAGCTGCAGCACCGGCTGTCATGGCGCGACACGGCGGCGCAGCTGGCGTGGCTGGGCGGCGGGCTGCTGATCGTGGTCGTCGCGGCGGGTTCGCTGCACGCGCACTGACGGCCCCTACGCCCTTCGCTCCGCTATCGGACGATCAGCACCGGGATCTTGCTGTGCGTCAGCACCTTCTGCGTCTCGCTGCCCAGCAGCAGTGCGCTGACGCCGCGCCGACCGTGGGAGGCCATCACGACCAGTTCGCATCCCATGCGCTGGGCGTGTTCGATGATCGCCTCCCAGGGGTGCAGTGCCTCCACCGTGTGCCCTTCGCAGGCGATGCCGGCCGCTTCGCACTTCTCGCGCACCGCCTGAACGCGGCTGTTGGCGATGCGCTCCTGCGCGTCGAAGAACTCCTGCGGCGGCGTCGGCTGCATCTCCGAGATCGCGCTGTAGGGAAACGGCTCCTTCACACTGATCGTGTAGAGCGTCGCGCCGAGCGCCTTGGTCAGGCCGATGGTGGTCTCTACCGCCTTCATCGTGATGTCCGAACCGTCGGTCGGAACGAGGATGCGCTGGAACATGATCACCTCCGTGCAAGTGCGGGACGGACCCGCGGTCTGTGGATCCGCAGCTGGTGCCAAGGATGGGCGCAGCGCCGTGCCGCGTCAAGCGCCGCAGGGCTGAGGTCTCGGCGCGGGCCGAAGACTCACGACCGTGCGACGGGCCGCGCCGGATCGGAGGACCACTCGCTCCACGAGCCCGGATAGATCGCCGAGCCGTGCAGGCCGGCCGCTTCCATCGCGAGCACGCTGTGGCATGCGGTCACGCCGGAGCCGCAGTGGTGCACCACCTGCTGCGCCGGTGCGACGCCCAGCAGCGGCGTCCACTCGTCGCGCAACTGATCACGCGGCTTGAAGCGGCCATCAGCGGCGAGGTTGTCCTTGAAGAAGCGGTTCAGCGCGCCGGGGATGTGGCCGGCCTGCGCGTCCAGCGGTTCGACGTCGCCGCGATAGCGTTCGGGTGCGCGTGCGTCGATCAGCCGCAGCCGGCCCAGGCGTTCGCTGAGTTGCGCCGCATCGATGATCGCGACCAGCGGTTCGCGCTTCGGGTAGGGCGGTCGTGGCACCGCTGCGGGCACGGCGCTGTCGAGCGCGCCGCCGGCCTGCTGCCATGCGGCCACGCCGCCGTCGAGCACCGCGGCGGCTTCATGGCCGAGCCAGCGCAGCATCCACCATGCACGCGCGGCGAACATCGCCTGCTGGCGGTCATAGACCACGACCTGCGTGTGCGGCGTGATGCCGAGCGCGCCGGCAGTCGCGGCGAACGCCTGGCGATCGGGCAGCGGGTGGCGCCCGTTGCGCCCGGTCTTCGCGCCCGACAGATCCCGATCGAGGTGCAGGTAGAAGGCGCCGGGCAAATGGCCCTCTCCATAGCTGCGTTCGCCCGCGCCGACGTCGGCGAGATCGAAACTGGTGTCGATGATGACGAGCGGCGTCGCGCTGGCCTGGAGGTCGCGCAGCGTTTCGGCGGTGATGAGTGTGGTGTGGGCCATCGAATCGGTTCAATCGAGGGAGGAGGGCGCGGCCTTGGCGACTGCCGTGCGCAGCTGCGCCGCACGCAGCCCGGCCGCGACGATGAGCAGCATGCCGAGCACGGCCATCCAGGTGACACGGTCGTCGAACAGCAGCACGCCATAGAGAAACGAGAACGCGATGCCCAGATACTGCAGGCTCGCGTTGACGAGCGGCTTGCCGATGCGGTACGCGCGCGTCATCAGCATCTGTGCCACCGTGGCCAGCACGCCGACGGCGAGCAGCAGCCCGATGCCCGCCCACGTGTGGCCGTGCCAGCCGAACATGAAGGTGAGCAGGCCGCCGGCCACGATGCCGCCGAGCGAGAAGTAGAAGACGATGCGGTACTCGGGCTCGCCGGCCCGGCCGAGCGACGTCACCTGCAGGTAGGCCGTGGCGGAGATCACCCCCGAGAGCAGGCCGATCAGGCCGTGCCAGAGCTGGTTCTGCTCGATGGTGGGTCGCAGGATCAGCGCCACACCGGCGAAGCCGAGCAGCACCGTCAGCAGAAGGCGGTTGTCCACCCGCTGCGTGCCGAGCATCATCGCCCCGCCCATCAGGAACATGGCCATCCAGACCGACGACGAGTAGTTGAGCGTCATCGCCGTGGCGAGCGGCAGGTTGCCTATGGCGTAGAACCACAGGCACAGCGCAGTCACGCCGGTGATGGCGCGCCAGGCGTGCATGGCAGGCAGGGAAGTGCGCAATGTGCCCCCTTGCCAGCGCGTCGCGAGGCCGATCATCAGCGCACCGGTGAGGCTGCGGTAGAAGACGATCTCGCCGCTGCCGTAATGCACCGACGCGAGCTTGACGCACACGCCCATCGTCGCGAACAGGAACGAAGCGAGAACCATCGACCAGGGTGCGGACATGCCGCGATTCTGCCGCCGGTCGAGCCGCATCGCGGCCGAAGCTTCAGGGCTGCTGCTTCATCATGCGGCGGTACCACTCGTGGAACTGCTGCATGCCGTCTTCCATGGGGCTCTGGTAGGGGCCGAATTCGTCGTCGCCGCGCTCCATCAGCGCCTTGCGCCCGGCATCCATGCGCAGACCGATTTCGTCATCTTCGACACAGGTCTCCCAATAGGCCGCCTGCTCTGCCTCGACGAAGTCGCGCTCGAAGGCCGCGATCTCCTCGGGGTAATAGAACTCGATGACGTTGAGCGTCTTCTGCGGTCCCTTCGGGTACAGCGTGGAGATCACCAGCACATGCGGATACCACTCGACCATGATGTTCGGGTAGTAGGTCAGCCAGATGGCGCCGTGGCGCGGCGGCTCGCCGTTGCGGTAGGCCAACAGTGCGGCGTGCCATTTTTGGTAAGTGGCCGATCCAGGTTTGGCCAGCGCGCTCTTCGCACCGACCGTCTGCACCGAGTACTGCTCGCCGAATTCCCAGCGCAGATCCTCGCAGCTGACAAACTGGCCGAGACCTGGGTGGAACGGGACCACGTGGTAGTCCTCGAGGTAGACCTCGATGAAGGTCTTCCAGTTGTAGTCGCATTCGTGCAATTGCACCTTGTCGAGCACGTAGCCGCTGAAGTCGAGGTCGGCCTTCGGCCCCAGCCGGGCCAGGTCGGCGGCGATGTCGCGGCCGTTGTCCTCGAACAGCATGCCGTTCCAGTTGCGCGTCTTGTAACGATTGAGGTTGAGGCAGGGGTCGACGGCAAAATGCGGCGCGCCCATCAGCTCGCCTTTCAGGTCGTAGGTCCAGCGGTGCAGCGGGCAGACGATGTTGCTGCGGGTATTGCCCCGCCCGCGCAGCATGACGGCCTGGCGGTGGCGGCAGACGTTGGAGATCAGCTCGACCCCGTTCGCCGTGCGCACCAGCGCACGGCCCTCTCCCTCCTGCTGCAGGGCGTGGTAGTCGCCGACCTCGGGCACCGACAGCTCGTGCCCGACGTAGCGCGGGCCGTGCTGGAAGATGAGCTCCATCTCGCGGCGAAACAGGTCGTCGTCGAAATAGGCGGATACCGAAAGTTGCGAGCGGCTGCGCTCGAGAGCCTCAAGGGTGATGCTCAGGTCGGACATGATCCCCAGGATCTCCAAAAACCAATGTCGAACCGCCCCCGCGAACCCTTGGGTTCGCTTGGCCCGCGGAACCGGAGGTCCGCTTCAGGTATCGGCCGCAGGACGCACCGCGGTGCGTCCGGGGGAAGAGGGTGGCAAGGGAACGCCTGCTCAGGTGGGTGGCCTGCAGCGGGCCGCGGATTGTACCCGTGGGGGTGTCTGTGGACTATTGCCGGTCTGGCAGTGGAGCCCTCACTCCACAGGTGGTTCCCTTCGGGTGTTCCTCAAGGGGCCGGCTGACTACAATCGGGGTTTCACCTCGCAAAATGGCACGAGCAAACCCGTCACCCGGCAAGCCTGGCGCGCCCGACACCTACGAAGACGCCCTGGCCGAGCTGGAGCGGCTGGTCGCGGCGATGGAAGCCGGACAGCTCCCGCTGGACCAACTGCTCGAAAGCTACCAACGTGGAGCCGAATTGCTCAAATTCTGTCGCGCCCGCCTGGAGGCAGTGGAACAGCAGGTGAAGGTGCTCGAGAACGGCGAACTCAAGCCGTGGACGTCCGCATGAAGCCTGCCGAATTCGACCGCTGGGTCCGCACCGAGCTCGACGCCGTCGAAGAAGCGCTCACCGCCTGGGTGCCCGACAACGCGCCGGCCGGGCTGGGCCAGGCGATGCGCTACGGCGTGCTCGACGGCGGCAAGCGCGTGCGTCCGCTGCTGGTGCTGGCTGCCTCGCAGGCCGTGGGCGGCCTGTACGAAGCCGCGCTGCGCGCGGCCTGCGCTGTGGAGCTGATCCACGCCTATTCGCTCATCCACGACGACATGCCCTGCATGGACGATGACGTCCTGCGCCGGGGCAAGCCCACGGTACACGTGCAGTTCGGCGAGGCACAGGCCATGCTGGCCGGCGACGCGATGCAGGCGCTGGCCTTCGAGGTGCTCACACCGGGCGAGGCCGACAGTGCGCATTTCCCGGGCGGGCCGGGCGTGCCGCCGGTGCTGCAGGCGCGCTTGTGCGCCTTGCTGGCACGGGCCGCGGGCCATGCCGGCATGGCCGGCGGGCAGGCGATCGATCTCGCGAGCATCGGCCTGCCGCTCGATGAACACGTGCTGCGCGACATGCACCACCGCAAGACAGGCGCGCTGCTGCAGGCGAGCGTGCTGATGGGCGCGGCCACCGGCAGCACGAGCGATGCCGAGTGGGCGGCGCTGTCCGACTACGGCGACGCGCTGGGCCTCGCTTTCCAGGTCGTCGACGACATCCTCGACGTGACGCAGGCGTCCGAGACGCTCGGCAAGACGGCCGGCAAGGACCTGCACCACAACAAGCCCACCTACGTGACCGTGCTGGGCCTCGAGGCGGCCCGCCGCCATGCCGCCGAACTGCGCGACAAGGCCCAGGCCGCCCTCGCTCGCAGCGGCCTCGCGAACGCCGCCTGGTTGAGCCTGCTGGCCGACAAGGTCGTCGAACGCGAACACTGAAGCTCCCTCACGATGAACCAATCCCTGCTGCAATCCATCAATGGTCCGGCCGACGTCCGCCGGCTGTCGCGCGGCGAGCTCAAGCAACTGGCCGTCGAACTGCGCGACTTCGTGCTGCAAAGCGTGTCGCAGACCGGCGGCCACCTGTCGTCCAACCTCGGCACGGTGGAGCTGACGGTGGCGCTGCACCATGTCTTCAACACGCCGCACGACAGGCTGGTGTGGGACGTGGGCCACCAGACCTACCCCCACAAGATCCTCACCGGCCGGCGCGACCGCATGTCCACGCTGCGCCAGCTGGGCGGCATCAGCGGCTTCCCGCGCCGCGACGAAAGCGAGTACGACACCTTCGGCACGGCGCATTCGTCGACCTCGATCTCGGCCGCGCTCGGCATGGCGATCGCGGCCAAGATGAAGGGCGAGGCGCGCAAGTCGGTCGCGATCATCGGCGACGGTGCGATGACCGCCGGCATGGCCTTCGAGGCGCTGAACAACGCCGGCATGCCGCACGCCTGCGGCCAGCCCGACATGCTCGTCATCCTCAACGACAACGACATGTCGATCTCGCCGCCGGTCGGCGCGCTGAATCGCTACCTGGCCCGTCTGATGAGCGGCAAGTTCTACACCGCCGCGCGCGAGGGGGCCAAGCAGGTGCTGAAGAACGCACCGCCGCTGTTCGAGCTCGCACGCCGCTTCGAGGAACATGCCAAGGGCATGGTCGTGCCCGGCACGATCTTCGAGGAGTTCGGCTTCAACTACGTCGGCCCGATCGACGGCCACGACCTCGACTCGCTGATTCCGACGCTCGAGAACCTGCGCGACAAACACGGGCCGCAGTTCCTGCACGTGGTGACGAAGAAGGGCTACGGCTACAAGCTGGCCGAGGCCGACCCGGTCAAGTACCACGGCCCGTCGCCGTTCGATCCGGTGCACGGCGTGCAAAAGCCCGCCACGGCGCCGAAGACCACCTTCACGCAGGTCTTTGGCCAGTGGCTGTGCGACATGGCCGAGAAAGATCAGCGCCTGGTGGGCATCACGCCGGCCATGCGCGAGGGCTCGGGCATGGTCGAGTTCGAGAAGCGCTTTCCCTCGCGCTACCACGACGTGGGCATCGCCGAGCAGCACGCAGTGACCTTCGCCGCGGGGCTCGCCTGCGAGGGGCTCAAGCCGGTGGTCGCGATCTACTCGACCTTCCTGCAGCGTGCCTACGACCAGCTGATCCACGACGTGGCGATCCAGAACCTGCCGGTGGTGTTCGCGCTGGACCGCGCCGGCCTCGTCGGCGCCGATGGCGCCACGCACGCGGGCGCGTACGACATCGCCTACCTGCGCTGCATTCCCAACATGAGCGTGCTCGCGCCGGCGGACGAAAACGAATGCCGCCAGCTGCTCTACACCGCGTTCCTGCAGGATCACCCCGTGGCGGTGCGATACCCGCGTGGCGCGGGCGTGGGCGCCGAGATCAAGCTGGAGATGACGGCGATTCCGTTCGGCAA
Organism: Burkholderiaceae bacterium; assembly: GCA_905339355.1. Classification (GTDB taxonomy): domain Bacteria; phylum Pseudomonadota; class Gammaproteobacteria; order Burkholderiales; family Burkholderiaceae_C; genus Albitalea. Next base: position 9,340 of record CAJPFZ010000099.1, on the reverse strand, counting down.
GGGCGAGATCCGCCGCGAGTCGACCCGCGCCGCGGGCCAGGGCGGCAAGCGGGTGGCGATCCTCGCGTTCGGCACGCTTGTCTACCCGGCGCTGCAGGCAGCCGAGCGGCTCGACGCCACGGTGGCCAACATGCGATTCGTCAAGCCGCTCGATGTCGCGCTGGTGACTGAACTGGCGCGCAGCCATGATGCAATCGTCACTGTCGAAGAAGGCTGCACGATGGGCGGTGCCGGCAGTGCGGTGATGGAGGCGCTGAACGCCGCCGGGATCGCCGTGCCGGTGCTGGCGCTGGGCTTGCCGGACGAATTCGTCGAGCACGGCGACCACGGGAAGCTGTTGTCCGCGTGCGGACTCGACGCCGCCGGCATCGAGCAATCGGTGCTCAAGAGGTTTGGCGCGCGGCCGGCGCTGGTGCGGCCGGCGGTCAATCACTGAGCGTGCAACGGGCAGGTTGCGGGGGTTCGATCGACCCTTGCAGCCCTTTGCGCCGCAAGGTCGGCCGATTGATGAGAAGCTTCGGGCAAGGCGGAGGGGTCCGCGCCGCGAACGTCTGACAGCGGCGCCCCGGGGACTTCCATGAATCACATGAGCAATCTGAAAGACGCGCTGCACATCCCTGACACTCAAAGCGAGCGTGACGAACGCCATCTCGCGATCCAGCGTGTCGGCGTGAAGGATGTGCGCTACCCGCTGCAGCTGCGCATCGGCAAGTCGGTGCTGGCGACGGTCGGCCAATGGGACCTCGACGTCGCCTTGCCGGCCGAGCAGAAGGGCACGCACATGTCGCGCTTCGTCGCTTGGCTCGATGCGCTGGAGGCCCCGCTCGACAGCACCGCTTTGCGCGAAGGTCTTGCCGCCATGCTCGACAAGCTGCATGCCGTGGAAGGCCGGATCGAGGCGCGGTTCCCCTTCTTCCTGCGCAAGCGCGCGCCGGTGTCGGGGGTGCAGAGCCTGCTCGAATACCAGGGCCGCTGGATCGCCGAGGCGCGCGGCGGCGTGTCTTCGGTGTGGGCGGAGGTGGTCGTGCCGGTGAAGTCGCTGTGCCCGTGCTCGAAGGAGATCTCCGACTACGGTGCGCACAACCAGCGTTCGCACGTCACGATACGCGTCGAGTTGAAGCACGACATCGACTGGAACGAACTGGTGCGTTTCGCCGAAGACAGCGCGTCCAGCGAGATCTGGCCGATGTTGAAGCGTGCGGACGAAAAGTGGGTCACCGAGCGGGCCTACGAGAACCCGAAGTTCGTCGAGGACCTGGTGCGCGACGTGGCGCTGCGGCTCAATGCGGATGCACGGGTCGGGCGCTATAGCGTTGACGTCGAGAACTTCGAGTCGATCCACGCACACAGTGCGTTCGCTCGCATCGAGCGCTAGCGCGCCCGAAGCGCGCAAACGCACTGTGCGCGATGCGCACCGAATCTACCGCTCCCCCAGCCCCCTCCGGGAGGGGGCTCCAGCATGCATGACGAACGGCGGCCTTCGGCCGCTCAGACTGCGGCGACCGGAATCTTCCCGATCTTCGCCTGCCACTCCTTCGGCCCGGTGTTGTGCACCGACGTTCCCTGCGAGTCCACCGCCACGGTGACCGGCATGTCCTTCACGTCGAATTCGTAGATCGCTTCCATGCCCAGATCGCCGAAGCCGACCACCTTGGCGCCCTTGATCGCCTTGGCCACCAGGTAGGCCGCGCCGCCCACTGCCATCAGGTAGGCGCTCTTGTGCTTCTTGATCGCCTCGATGGCGACCGGCCCGCGCTCGGCCTTGCCGATCATCGAGATCAGGCCAGTCTCCGAGAGCATCATTTCGGTGAACTTGTCCATGCGCGTCGCGGTCGTCGGGCCAGCCGGGCCGACCACTTCGTCGCGCACCGGATCGACCGGGCCGACGTAGTAGATGACGCGGTTGGTGAAGTCCACCGGCAGCGGCTCGCCCTTGGCGAGCATGTCCTGGATGCGCTTGTGCGCGGCATCGCGGCCGGTCAGCATCTTGCCGTTGAGTAGCAGCGTGTCGCCCGGCTTCCAACTGGCGACTTCCTCGCGTGTCAGCGTGTCGAGATTGACCCGCTTGCTCTTGTTGTAGTCGGGAGCCCACTTCACGTCGGGCCACAAGTCCAGGCTCGGCGGCTCGAGGTAGGCCGGGCCGGAGCCGTCGAGCACGAAGTGCGCGTGGCGCGTGGCGGCGCAGTTCGGGATCATCGCCACTGGTTTGCTCGCCGCGTGGGTCGGGTAAGTCGCGATCTTCACGTCGAGCACGGTCGTCAGGCCGCCCAGGCCCTGCGCGCCGATGCCCAGCGCGTTGATCTTGTCGCACAGCTCGATGCGAAGTTCCTCGACCTTGTTGCGCGGCCCCCGCTGCTTCAGCTCGAACATGTCGATGTCCTGCATCAGCGATTCCTTGGCGAGCAGCATCGCCTTTTCGGCCGTGCCGCCAATGCCGATGCCCAGCATGCCGGGCGGGCACCAGCCGGCGCCCATCGTGGGCACCGTCTTGAGCACCCAGTCGACGAGGCTGTCGCTCGGATTCATCATCACGAACTTGCTCTTGTTCTCGCTGCCGCCGCCCTTGGCCGCGATCTGCACGTCGACCTTGTTGCCGGGCACGAGCGACACGTGAACGACGGCCGGCGTGTTGTCCTTGGTGTTCTTGCGCTCGAAATGCGGGTCGGCCACGATGCTCGCGCGCAGCTTGTTCTCGGGGTCGAGGTAGCCGCGGCGCACGCCTTCGTTGACGGCTTCTTCGATGCCGTCGGGAAAGCCCTCGAAGCGAACGTCCATGCCCACTTTCATGAACACGTTGACGATGCCGGTGTCCTGGCAGATCGGGCGGCGCCCTTCGGCGCACATCTTCGAGTTGGTGAGGATCTGCGCGATCGCGTCCTTGGCAGCAGGGCTCTGCTCGCTTTCATAGGCGCGCGCGAGGTGGGCGATGTAGTCGGCCGGGTGGTAGTAGCTGATGTACTGCAGGGCGGCGGCAACGCTGTCGACGAGGTCGGCGTGGCGGATCGTGGTCATGGCGTTCTCGAGGTGAATGGAGCGCGGCAGCCGCGATGGTCGCCCACGCGGCTTGCCGGAAGTTTACTGAAGGGGTCGATGGGCTCGTCCCATCAGCCACCGCCGATCCTGTCCTGCGTCAATGTGCGTTCCTGGCCGGGGCGGTCAGCAGGCGGTCGGTCATCGCGATCGCGAGTGCCGAGAACAGGAAGGCGATGTGGATCACGGTTTGTGCGATCAGCACGCGGTCGCTCAAGGCATCGGCATTGATGAAGGTCTTCAGCAGGTGGATCGAGCTGATGCCGATGATGGCAGTGGCCAGCTTGACCTTCAGCACCGACGCATTCACGTGGCTCAGCCATTCGGGCTGGTCCGGGTGGCTTTCGAGGTTCATGCGGCTGACGAAGGTCTCGTAGCCACCCACGATGACCATGATCAGCAGGTTCGAGATCATCACCACGTCGATCAGGCCCAGCACGACCAGCATGATCGTCGTTTCGGTCAGCTTGGCCGGCGCAGCCCCCGCAACGACGGGCTGCCCGACGGCGCTGACCACCGCCTGCAAGGCGGTCTGGCTGCCGAACGCCGCTTCGATCAGGTGCACCAGCTCGACCCAGAAGTGGAACACGTACACGCACTGAGCCAGGATCAGGCCCAGGTAGAGCGGCAACTGCAGCCACCGGCTCATGAAGATGAGGTTGGGCAGCGGGCGAAGTTTGGCGTTGGTGGGGTCTTGGAGTCGGGCCATGGGGGTTTTCAGGGATTTGTCGGATTGCCGAAAATTGTAGGTGGGCCAGGATGACGGGCTGCCCGCCCACCCAGAGTAAGCCGTTCGTAAGAGCACCTGCCTATGGTGCGAGGCAGTACCCTAGAACCGGTCCAGGAGACACGCATGTCCGAACACGCCACGAAGCTGTATCCCCCGCCGCAGGCTCTCGCGCAGGCGGCCCATGTGTCGGGGATGGCTGCCTACGAGAAGCTTTGCGCCGAAGCGGCAAGCGACTACGAAGGCTACTGGGCGCGCCTGGCGCGTGAACTCGTTAGCTGGAAGAAGCCGTTCACCAAGGTGCTCGACCAGAGCAACGCGCCGTTCTTCAAGTGGTTCGAGGACGGCACGCTGAACGTCTCGTACAACTGCCTCGACAAGCAGGTCGAGGCCGGGTTGGGCGACAAGACCGCGATCATCTTCGAAGCCGACGACGGTACCGTCACCCGCGTCAGCTACAGCGCGCTGCTCGCCAAGACCTGCCGGATGGCGAATGCGCTGCGCGAGCGCGGCGTGAAGAAGGGCGACCGGGTCGTCATCTACATGTCGATGTCGGTCGAAGGCGTGGTCGCGATGCAGGCCTGTGCGCGCATCGGCGCTACCCATTCGGTCGTCTTCGGCGGCTTCTCCGCGCAATCGCTGCGCGACCGCATCCAGGATGCCGGCGCCGTGATGGTGATCACTGCCGACGAGCAGCTGCGCGGCGGCAAGCAGTTGCCGCTCAAGGCCATCGTGGACGAAGCGATCTCTCTCGGCGGCTGCGACAGCGTGAAGGACGTGATCGTCTACAAGCGCACCGGCGGCAACATCGCTTGGAACGCGCCACGCGACGCGTGGATGCACGAGCTGACCGCGAAGCAGTCCGAGACCTGCGAGCCGGAATGGGTCGGCGCCGAACACCCGCTGTTCCTGCTCTACACCTCCGGCTCGACGGGCAAGCCCAAGGGCGTGCAGCACGCCACCGGCGGCTACCTCCTGATGGCAGCGCTGACGACGAAGTGGACCTTCGATCTGAAGCCGAACGACGTGTTCTGGTGCACCGCGGACATCGGCTGGGTCACCGGCCACACCTACATCGCCTACGGTCCGCTGGCGCTCGGTGCGACCGAAGTCGTCTTCGAGGGCGTGCCGACCTACCCGGACGCCGGCCGCTTCTGGAAGATGATCCAGGACCACAAGGTCTCGGTCTTCTACACCGCGCCGACGGCGATCCGCTCGCTGATCAAGGCGGCGGAATCCACGGCCCCGGCGCATCCGCGCAACTACGACCTGTCGAGCCTGCGCATCCTCGGCACCGTCGGCGAGCCGATCAACCCGGCCGCCTGGGAGTGGTACCACCAGAACATCGGCGGCGGCCGCTGCCCCGTCGTCGACACCTTCTGGCAGACCGAAACCGGCGCCCACATGATTACTCCGCTGCCGGGGGCCACGCCGCTGGTGGCGGGCTCGTGCACGCTGCCGTTCCCCGGCATCGACGCGGCGGTGGTCGACGAAACCGGCAAGGAAGTGCCGAACGGGCAGGGCGGCATCCTCGTCGTCAAGAAGCCGTGGCCCTCGATGATCCGCACGATCTGGGGCGACCCGGAGCGCTACCGCAAGAGCTACTACCCGGCTGACTTCCAGGGCAAGTACTACCTTGCCGGCGACGGCGCGATCCGCGACGCGAAGACCGGCTACTTCACGATCACCGGCCGCATCGACGACGTGCTCAACGTCTCAGGCCACCGCATGGGCACGATGGAGATCGAATCGGCGCTGGTGGCGAACCCGGTGGTCGCCGAAGCGGCGGTCGTCGGCCGGCCAGACGAGACCACGGGCGAGGCGATCTGCGCCTTCGTCGTGCTCAAGCGCCCGCGCCCGACCGGCGACGAAGCCAAGGCGCTGGCGAAGGAGCTGCGCGACTGGGTCGGCAAGGAGATTGGTCCGATCGCCAAGCCCAAGGACATCCGCTTCGGCGACAACCTGCCGAAGACACGCTCGGGCAAGATCATGCGGCGTCTGCTGCGCTCGGTGGCACGCGGCGAGGCCGTCACGCAGGACACCAGCACGCTGGAGAACCCGGCGATCCTCGATCAGCTCGGGCAAGCCTACTGAGTTTGGCACCCTGAGCGAGAAAGGAAAAAGGGCCCCCTCGGGGCCCTTTTCGCTCGGTCCGGTGAAGTGTTACTTCTGGGTGAGGACCCACTGCACGAGCTGCTTCGCCTCGGCTTCGCTGACCTGCGGGTTAGCGGGCATCGGCACCGCGCCCCAGACGCCGGAGCCGCCTTTGAGCACCTTTTGCGTCAGCTTGTCGACGGCGTCCTTCTGGCCGGCGTACTTGGCCGCCACATCCTTGTAGGACGGTCCGACCAGCTTCTTGTCGACGGCGTGGCAGGCCATGCAGTTTTTCTGCTGAGCCAGTTGGGGATTCGCCCACACAGGCGCGGCGGCCAGGGCAAGGATCACGATGGGCAGGGATTTCATGGCTTCCTTTCGCATTCGATGCGGATTTCTGTGAGCTACAGTGGCGCTAACGGATTGTACGGAGCCCGCGTTGACGCGTCGCCACGGATCCGGCAGTCGTTTCACATGAGGGCGCGTGATGGTTTTCGTCGTGGTGGGCGTCTTGCTGCTGCTGATGTGGCTGACCGATTTCGGTCCGGTCGGTGCCTGGCCGTGGTGGGGGGTGTTCTGGCCATTCGCCTGTGCCGTGGTGTGGTGGTGGTGGGCTGACGCCAGCGGCTGGACCAAGCGCCGCGAGATGGACAAGATGGAGGCCAAGAAGAAGCAGCGCCGCATTGACGCGCTCGACAACCTCGGCATGGACGCCAAGGGGCGGCGCGGGCGCAGCGAAGGCGCCAAACAGGCGCGGCGCCGCTTCTAGTCGAACTTGTCCAGCACCGCACCCGAACTCGCGCTCGACGCATTCTTCGCAAACTTGGCGAGCACGCCGCGCACATAGCGCGGCGAGGGCTTCTTCCACGCGGCCCGGCGCTTTGCCAGCTCGTCGTCGCCGACGTGCAACTGCAGCGTCAGCGTGTGCGCATCGATGGTGATCGTGTCGCCTTCGTGCACCAATGCGATGTTGCCGCCTTCGTAGGCTTCGGGCGCCACGTGCCCGACCACCATGCCCCAGGTGCCGCCCGAGAAGCGGCCGTCGGTGATCAGGCCGACCGATTCGCCCAGGCCCTGGCCGATCAGCGCGCCAGTGGGTGCCAGCATCTCCGGCATGCCGGGGCCGCCCTTCGGGCCGAGGTAGCGCAGCACCATCACGTCGCCGGCGATGATCTTGCCCGCCATGATGGCGGCCAGTGCCGACTGCTCGTCGTCGAACACCCGAGCCGGGCCGGTGATCACCGGGTTCTTCAATCCGGTGATCTTGGCGACACAGCCCTCGGGCGACAGGTTGCCTTTGAGAATCGCGAGGTGGCCCTCGTCGTACATCGGGCTCGAGATCGGCCGGATCACACCCTGTTCGGCAGAGGGCGTTGGCACGTCGGCCAGGGTTTCGGCGATCGTCTTGCCGGTGATCGTCATGCAGTCGCCGTGCAGCAGGCCCGCATCCAGCAGCACCTTCATCACGGCCGGAATGCCGCCGGCGCGGTGCAGGTCGACGGCGAGGAACTGGCCGCTCGGCTTCAGGTCGCACAGCACCGGCACCTTCTTGCGGATGCGCTCGAAGTCGTCGATGGTCCACTCGACCTCGGCCGCATGCGCGATGGCGAGGAAGTGCAGCACCGCATTGGTCGAGCCGCCGATGGCCATGATCACGGCGACCGCGTTCTCGATGCTTTTCTTGGTGACGACGTCGCGCGGCTTCAGGTCGCGGCGGATCGCCTCGACCAGCACCTTGGCCGACTCGCGCGTCGACACCACCTTTTCCTCGTGCACGTTGGCCATCGTGGAGCTGTAGGGCAGGCTGATGCCCAGCGCCTCGAAGGCCGAACTCATGGTGTTGGCGGTGTACATGCCGCCGCACGAGCCGCTGCCGGGGATGGCGCGGCGTTCGATCTGGCAGAAGTCTTCCTCGCTCATCTTGCCGGCGCTGAACTGGCCGACCGCCTCGAACACGCTGACGATGTTGAGGTCCTGGCCCTTGTAGTGGCCCGGCAGGATGGTGCCGCCGTAGACGTAGATCGACGGCACGTTGGCGCGCAGCATGCCCATCAGGCCGCCGGGCATGTTCTTGTCGCAGCCGCCGATCACGAGCACGCCGTCCATCCACTGGCCGCCGACGCAGGTCTCGACGCAGTCGGAGATCACCTCGCGCGACACCAGCGAATACTTCATGCCCTCGGTGCCCATCGCCATGCCGTCGCTGATGGTCGGCGTGCCGAACACCTGCGGGTTGGCGCCGGCTTCCTTGAGGCCTTCGACGGCCGCGTCGGCGAGCTTCTGCAGGCCCGAGTTGCAGGGCGTGATCGTGGAGTGGCCGTTCGCCACGCCTACCATCGGCTTGGTGAAGTCGCTCTCTTCATAGCCCATGCCGTAGTACATGGAGCGGTTGGGCGCGCGGGCGACGCCCTCGGTGATGTTCTTCGAGCGGCGGTTGAGGCTCATGGTTCGATCTCTCGGCAAGCGGCTGACGGCAACCCGAGATGATATCCGCCCCCTTATCATCGCCCCTCATCACCGAAGCGCCGGCGCATGCTTGTCCACCCCGAATTCGATCCCATCGCCCTGCAATTGGGGCCCGTCGCCATCCATTGGTACGGCCTCACCTACCTGGTGGCCTTCGGGCTGTTCCTGTGGCTGGCGGCGCTGCGCGCGAGGCAGCCGCAATACGCGGCGCGCGGCTGGACGCGCCGCGACGTCGAGGACCTGTTGTTCTTCGGCGTGATGGGCGTCGTGATCGGTGGCCGCCTGGGCTACGTGCTCTTCTACAAGCCGGCGTATTACGCCGCCAACCCGCTCGAGGTCTTCGCGGTGTGGAAAGGCGGCATGGCCTTCCATGGCGGGCTGCTGGGCGTGCTCGGCGCGATGCTGCTGTTCGCGCGGCTGCGCAAGCGGCCGTTTCTCGAAGTGACCGACCTGATCGCACCGTGCGTGCCGACCGGCCTGGCCTCGGGGCGCATCGGCAACTTCATCAACGGCGAGCTGTGGGGCCGTGCGGCCGACCCGAGCCTGCCGTGGGCGATGGTCTTTCCACAGTCGGGCTCCGACGTTCCGCGGCATCCCTCGCAGCTGTACCAGTTCGCGCTCGAAGGCATTCTCCTGTTCGTGCTGCTGTGGCTCTATGCGCGGCAACCGCGGCGCCTGGGCGAGGTATCCGGCGCCTTCCTCGTGGGTTATGGCGTCTTCCGTTTCATCGCGGAGTACTTCCGCGAGCCCGACAGCTTTCTGGGCCTGCTCGCGCTTGGCATGAGCATGGGACAGTGGCTGTGCGTGCCGATGGTGCTGGCCGGAATGGCGCTGTGGGGGTGGGCGCGCAGCCGGACGACGGCACCCGCCTGATGAGGACACGACGACGATGCGACAGATTTTTCTCGACACCGAAACCACCGGCCTGAATCCTGAATCGGGCGACCGCGTCATCGAGATCGGCTGCGTGGAGATGGTCAACCGCCGGCTGTCCGGGCGCAACCTGCACTTCTACCTGAACCC
>CAJPFZ010000098.1 GCA_905339355.1 Burkholderiaceae bacterium | reverse complement strand
TCCCTACCCCGACCGTCTCACCGACCGGCTGCAGCACTGGGCCGCGCACGCGCCGGAACGCACGCTCGCTGCCAAGCGGGTGCGCGGCGGCGACTGGCGCCGCATCAGCTACGCCGAGGCGCTGAGGAGCGCGCGCGCCATCGGGCAGGCACTGATCGAGCGCGGGCTGAGCGCGGACAGGCCGGTGGCGATCCTCTCGGACAACGACCTCGAGCACCTGCTGCTCGGGCTCGGTTGCCAGTGGGCGGGCGTGCCGTATGCGCCGGTGTCGCCCGCCTACTCGTTGATGTCGCAGGACTTCGGCAAGCTCAAGCACATCCTCGGCGTGCTGACGCCCGGCCTGGTGTTCGCCTCGAACGCCTCGGCCTATGGCCGTGCGATCGCGGCGGCGGTGCCGACCGACACCGAAGTGGTGTTCACGGACAGCGGTCCTGGGGGCGCCCGCGGAACGCCATTCGATGCGCTGCTGGCCAGGGCGCCCGGCCCCGAGGTCGACGCGGCCCACGCGGCCGTCGGCCCCGACACGATCGCCAAGTTCCTGTTCACCTCCGGCTCGACCCATCTGCCCAAGGGCGTGATCTGCACGCAGCGCATGCTGTGTGCCAACCAGCAGCAGATCCTGCAATGCTTTCCGACACTGGGCGAGGAGCCGCCTGTGCTGGTGGACTGGCTGCCGTGGAACCATGTGTTCGGCGGCAACCACAACGTCGGCCTCACGATCTACAACGGCGGCACGCTCTACATCGACGAGGGTAAGCCGGTGGCCGGGCTGATTGGCGAGACGCTGCGCAACCTGCGCGAGATCGCGCCCACCGTCTACTTCAACGTGCCCAAGGGCTTCGAGGAAATCGCCAATGCGCTGGAGGCGGACGCGCAGTTGCGCGAGGTGCTGTTCTCGCGCGTGAAGATGTTCTTCTTCGCCGGCGCGGGCCTTTCACAGCCGGTGTGGGACAAGCTCGACCATCTGGCCGAGCAGGCCTGCGGCGAGCGCATCCGCATGCTGACCGGCCTGGGCATGACCGAGACGGCTCCGTTCGCGATCTGCGCCAACCAGGGCGAGGTGAAGGCCGGCTACATCGGCCTCCCCGCCCCCGGCATGGAACTCAAGCTGGTGCCGGTGGGCGGCAAGGTCGAGGTGCGCTACCGCGGCCCCAACGTGACGCCGGGCTATTGGCGAGCCCCCGAGCAGACGGTGCAGTGCTTCGACGACGAAGGTTGGTACTGCAGCGGCGACGCGCTGCGGCCGATCGACCCGGATCGGCGCGAACTCGGCTTCGCGTTCGACGGGCGCATCGCCGAGGACTTCAAGCTCGCCACCGGCACCTTCGTATCGGTGGGGCCTCTGCGCGCCAAGGTCATCGCAGCGGGCGACCCGTACGTGCAGGACGTCGTCATCGCGGGGCTGAACCGCAACCAGATCGGCCTGCTCATCTTTCCGCGCATGGACGTGTGCCGCCGCCTGGCCAACATGGACGCCGCCGCGCCGGTGGCCGAGGTGCTGGCTGCCGAGCGGGTGCAGACCTTCTTCCAGGCGCTCGTGAACCGGCTGCACGCGAGCGGCACTGGCAGCTCCAACCGCGTCGAGCGTGCGCTGCTGCTGGAGGAGCCGCCGAGCATCGACCGCGGCGAGATCACCGACAAGGGTTCGATCAACCAGCGCGCCGTGCTGCAGCACCGCGAGGCGCTGGTCGAGCACCTGTACGCCGGCGGCGACGACGTGATCCTGCCCACCGACTGATGGTCATCGACGAGGTTCTGCGATGAACGGCTTTTCCGCACTCTTCTCCGACGTCTGGCTGCTCGACGGCATGCGCACGCCCTTCGTCGACTACATGGGCGCGTTCGCCGCGCTGTCGCCCACCGACATGGGCATCAAGGCCGGCCGCGAGGCGCTGCGCCGCGCGGGCATCGAGGCCCGCACGATCGACTCGGTCATCACCGGCAACATGGCGCAGGCGAGTTTCGACGCCTACATGCTGCCGCGCCACGTCGGCCTGTATGCCGGCGTACCGATCGAGGTGCCGGCGATCAACGTGCAGCGCATCTGCGGCACCGGCTTCGAGCTGCTGCGCCAGGCGGGCGACCAGATCGAGCGCGGCTACGCGAGCACGGTGCTGTGCGTGGGCAGCGAGTCGATGTCGCGCAACCCGATCGCTGCCTACACCCACCGCACCGGCTTCAAGCTCGGCGCGCCGGTGGAGTTCAAGGATTTCCTGTGGGAGGCGCTGGACGATCCCGCGGCCAAGGTGTCGATGATCCAGACAGCGGAGAACCTCGCCAAGCGCTTCGGCATCACGCGCGAAGCGGTGGACGAGTATGCGGCCGGCAGCTTCGCGCGCGCGGTGGCGGCGCAGCAGGACGGCTTTCTCGGCGGCGAGATCTGCGCGGTGACGGACGAGGTGTTCGAACTCGCGGGCTACGAGCCGCGCGGCATCACCCTGCCGCGCAAGGCCGGCGAGGTCACGGCCGACAACCACATTCGGCCCTCGCCGAAGGAGGCCCTCGCCCGCCTGCGGCCGGTGTATGCCGGCGGCGTGCAGACGGCCGGCAACAGCTCGGCGCTGGTCGACGGTGCGGCCGCCGCGGTGGTGGCGTCGGGCGACGTCGCGCGCCGGCGCGAAGGCAAGCCGCTGGCGCGGCTCGCCGCCGCGGCCGCCGCCGGCGTGCCGCCCGAGATCATGGGCATCGGGCCGGCGCCCGCCATCCGAGCGCTGCTGCAGCGCGCCGGGCTCTCGCTTGCCGACATCGGCCTGTTCGAGATCAACGAGGCCCAGGGCGCGCAGATCATCGCAGTGGAGCGCGAACTGGGGCTCGCGCGCGAGCGCCTGAACGTCAACGGCGGCGCGATCGCCATCGGCCATCCGCTGGCCGCCACCGGCATGCGGCTGACCCTGACGCTCGCGCGTGAACTGAAACGCCGCGGGCTGCGTTATGGCATCTCGTCGGCCTGCGTCGGCGGCGGCCAGGGCATGGCCCTGCTGATCGAGAACACGGAAGCCTGAACGATGAACATCCACGGACAATCCGCGATCGTCACCGGCGGCGCTTCGGGGCTCGGCGCCGCCACCGCGCGCGAACTGGCGCGCCGCGGCGCGAAAGTGGCGGTGCTCGACCGCAATGCCGACGGCGCGACGGCGCTGGCGGCCGAGATCGGCGGCATCGGCCTCGCCTGTGACATCACTTCCACGGACAGCGTCGTGCAGGCGCTGGCGGCTGCGCGTGAAGCGCACGGCAGCGCGCGCATCCTGATGAACATCGCCGGCATCGGCACCGCCCGCCGCATCGTCGGCAAGGACGGCTCGCCCGCGCCGCTCGAAGACTTCCAGCGTGTCGTCAACGTCAACCTCGTGGGCACCTACAACGTCACGCGCCTGGCGGTGGCAGAGATGATCAAGCTCGACGCGCTGGCCGACGGCGAACGCGGCGTGATCGTGTGCACCGCATCCGTCGCCGCCTTCGACGGCCAGGTCGGGCAGGAAGCCTATGCCGCGTCCAAGGGCGGCCTCGTCTCGATGACGCTGCCGCTCGCGCGCGACCTCGCGCAGTTCGGCGTGCGGGTGTGCACGATTGCGCCGGGCCTGTTCCTCACGCCGCTGTTGGCCGAGCTGCCGCAGCCGGTGCAGGAGTCGCTTGCCGCCAGCATCCCCTTCCCCAAGCGGCTCGGCAAGCCCGAGGAGTTCGCGCACCTGGCAGCGAGCATCGTCGAGAACCTGTCGCTCAACGGCGAGGTGATCCGCCTCGACGGCGCGCTGCGCATGGCACCGAGATAAACCATGGCCAAGACCACACTCCACACCGTCAACGTTTCATTCGGCGATTGCGACCCGGCCGGCATCGTGTTCTTTCCGAACTTCCTGCGCTGGATGGACGCCGCTTCGCAGTTCTTCTTCATGGAGTGCGGGCTGCCGCCGTGGCGCGATCTGGAACGCTCGCGCGGCATCGTGGGCACGCCGCTCTTGGAGATCAACACCAAGTTCATCAAGGCCGTGGCCTACGGTGAGACGATCACGATCACGACCTCCATCGAGGAATGGCGCTCCAAGGTGTTCGTGCAGATGCACCGCGTGACGCGTGGGGACGACCTGATTTGCGAGGGCCGCGAGGTGCGTGCCTTCGTCAAGCGCGATGCAGACGACCGCGAGCGGCTGCGCGCGATTCCCGTGCCGGAAGACATCAAGGCACTGTGTTCATAGATCGAGACCGGCCGCGAAGAGCCGATCGAACCCCACCGCCCCAGGAGACAAAGATCGTGACCCACATCCGCCACCTGATCGCCGCGCGGGCCGCGGCCCTCGCCACGACGGCCCAGGCCGACATCACCATCGGCGTGAGCCTGCCGCTGACCGGCCCCGCGTCGGGCCTCGGCATCCCGATGAAGAACTACTTCGCGCTGTGGCCGCAGAGCGTCGCCGGCGAGAAGCTCAACCTGATCATCCTCGACG
>CAJPFZ010000097.1 GCA_905339355.1 Burkholderiaceae bacterium | reverse complement strand
CTTCGGCCTGGCGGTCGTACAGGACCACCGAATGCCATTCGGTCTCTTCCTGCTTCTCGCCGCTGTCGCGGTTCTTCCAGTTGCGCGTGGTGGCGATGCGCAGATTGCAGACCGCGTTGCCGTTCGGCGTGTACCGCACTTCAGGGTCGCGGCCCAGGTTTCCGATGATGATGACTTTGTTGACCGAGGCCATGAAGAGCTCCGACGGGTGAAAGAGGGGAGTGCCGCCGCAATTATCGCCTGCCCCTTAGTCGCAGCCTCATACCCCGGAAGGCGGAAACGGCAACGCCCGCCGACCCCCTGAAAGAGTGGGGCCTGGGCGGGCGTCGATCCGACAGCGCGGCGTCGCGCGCTGCTTGCGGTCTCAGCGCTTGGTCAGGGGCGTGCCAATGTAGCTCGTCTCGGCGACTTCCTTGGCGCCGGCGGCGTTGTCCACCAGTTCCGGATAGACACGCCCGACCATCACGCCGAAGCCGATCGACGTACGGACATAGCGGACTTGGCCGGGATCGAGCTTGAAGGTCAGCTTCTTCTCGACTTCGGTGGATGTCGACACTTCCACCGGTCCGGGTGCGAGGTCAACGAAGAAGAAGCCACCCGGCTTCGATTCACCCACTGCCTTGCCGTTGATGATCACCTTGGGCTGAATCGCTGCGCCGAGCATGCTGTTGCTGCGGTACACATACACACGCCCCTCGTCCGGCTTGAGCCCGGGAATGGAGGACGCTACTTCCGCGTGCTTGGGGCCGGAGGCGCAGGCGGTCAACAGGGCCACCATGGCGAGGAGGAGGACGCGGAACAGGGACTTCATCTTCATTGTTTCCTTTCGGTGAGGGGGAACGGAACGGACTGGGACAACGCGGAGAACGCTTTCTCTACCGGCAGGTAAAAACCAACCAGCGTGTCGTCGCGCACCACGGCATACGCCTCGTGCATGTGCGCGCCTTCGACGGTCAGCACGGTCTGCGTCGGCTTCAGCACGACGCCCTGCGGCACGCGGCCAGCGACCGCGAACTCCGTGCGTGCCACCACCGTGCGCTCGTAGCCCGAATCGAGCTTGAACGAGACGTCCTGGCGCAGTTCGTAGCGCTTGCCGGCCTCGGCGATGGACGCCGCCAACTCCGAGGGCTGGCGCTTGACTTCGCTGGCGCAGCCCGCGAGGGCGGCCACGACCAATGCGGCGGCGACGGCCGCGCCCAGGTGGCGCACAAACATGGGAGTCCTCCTCATCGATCGGTTCTATCGGTTCTTCTTGCGCCGCTCACGAGCTGCGGCGTCGATGCAACAAGTGTAGCGGTGCGAAGTCTCACGCCGCCAAGCTCCCCCAAGAGAGGCACCGATGCAACCGCTGCACTCCCGTACCATCACCGCTTCGCGCGCCCGAACCACGCCCCTTGTGAACTCCACTTCCACGCCGCTTTCCGTTTTGCAGGAGGTGTTCGGCTACGCCGCGTTCCGGGATGCGCAGGCCGAGATCATCGAGCACGTGGTCGGCGGCGGCGACGCGCTGGTGCTGATGCCCACCGGCGGCGGCAAGAGCCTGTGCTACCAGGTGCCTGCGATCGTGCGGCACCGCGCCGAGCGCGGCGTCGCGGTGGTGGTGAGCCCGCTGATCGCGCTCATGCACGACCAGGTCGGCGCGCTCGAGGAGGCGGGTGTGCATGCCGCCTTCCTCAACTCGACGCTCACCTTCGAGGAGACGCAGAAGATCGAGCGCGAGATGATGAGCGGGCGGCTGGTGCTGCTGTATGCCGCGCCCGAGCGCGTGACGACGCCACGCTTTCTCGCCCAGCTCGATTCGCTGCAGGAACGCGGCCTGCTGAGCCTGTTCGCGATCGACGAGGCGCACTGCGTCAGCCAGTGGGGCCACGACTTCCGCGAAGACTACCTGGCGCTGAACGTGCTGCACGAGCGCTACGCCGGCGTGCCCCGCATCGCGCTCACCGCCACCGCCGACGATTTGACGCGCGCCGACATCATCGAGCGGCTGCAGCTGCAGTCGGCGCGCATCTTCATCAGCAGCTTCGACCGGCCGAACATCCGCTATTCGATCGTCGAGAAGGACAACGCCCGCAGCCAGCTGCTGCGGTTCCTGCAGGACGAACACGAAGGCGACGCGGGCATCGTCTACTGCCAGTCGCGCAAGAAGGTCGAGGAAACGGCCGACTGGCTGACGAGCGAAGGCATCGCCGCGCTGCCCTACCACGCCGGGCTCGACGCCGACGTGCGCAAGAAGCACCAGGACCGGTTCCTGCGCGAAGAGGGTCTGGTGATGGTGGCGACCATCGCCTTCGGCATGGGCATCGACAAGCCCGACGTGCGTTTCGTGGCCCACCTCGACCTGCCGAAGAACATCGAGAGCTACTACCAGGAGACCGGCCGCGCCGGTCGCGACGGGCTGCCGGCGGATGCCTGGATGGCCTACGGCCTGTCCGACGTGGTGAACCAGCGCCGCATGATCGACGAGAGCCCGGCCGGCGAAGAGTTCAAGCGCGGCCAGCGTGCCAAGCTCGACGCGCTGCTCGCCCTGGCCGAAGCGCACGATTGCCGGCGCGTGAGGCTGCTCGGCTACTTCGGCGAACACAGCACACCCTGCGGAAATTGCGACAACTGCCTCAATCCCCCTGCCACCTGGGACGCGACCGAGGCGGCGCGCAAGGCGCTGTCGTGCATCTACCGCTTCCACCAGAACGGCGGCCAGCGTTTCGGCGCCGGCCACCTGATCGACGTGTTGCGCGGCAAGGTCACCGACAAGGTGAGCCAGTACCGCCACGAGCGGCTGTCGACCTTCGGCATCGGCGCCGATGTGAGCGAGCAGCAGTGGCGCGCCGTGCTGCGCCAGCTGATCGCGCTCGGCCACGTGCGCACCGAGGGCGAATACAACACGCTGGAGCTGACCTCGACCGCCCGTTTCGTGCTGCGCGGCGAAGTCGACATGCTTCTGCGCCAGCCCATCGAGACACCCAGGCGCAGCCGCGCTGGCCGCATGACACGCGGCGCGGCCGCAAAGGACAAGGCGCCGCCGGTGCCGCTGGACGCCGGCGGCGCCGAACGTTTCGCAGCCCTGAAGGCCTGGCGCGCCGAAGTGGCACGCGAACACAACCTGCCGGCGTACGTGGTGTTCCACGACGCGACGCTCGCCGAAATGGCACGCGAGCGACCTGGGTCGCTTGACGCGCTGGCGCAGATCAGCGGCGTCGGCGCGAAGAAGCTCGAGGCCTACGGGCGTGAGATCTTGCGGGTGCTCGAACCGATCGGCGGTTGATCATGCGTTCATTGCGTGACGGCGATGGTGACCACCTCGCTGTCGGCGCGGTTGCCGCTGTCGTCGCTCGCGCGCGCAAACACGCTCAAGCTGGTGCGGCCATCGCTTGGCGCCGTCACGAGCCACTCGTAAGGCACGCTGGAGTCGGTGCCGAGCAGCACCGCGGCACCCCCGTCGAGCCTGTAGAAGTTCACATGGTCGATGCCGTTCTCGTCCGTGGCCGCTGCCACGAAGCGCACGCTTTGACCCGCCGGCACGCTCGTCGCGGCGGTGGTGATGGTCACCGCCGGCGGCGAGTCGTCGAAGCCCCAGCCCAGATACACGCCGCCGCCGCACCCGCTCAGCACGAGTGCAGCAACCCATGCCACGCTCGCTGCCCGGCGCGGCGCGGCCCACAACGCTGTCGCTCCGATATCCTTGCATGCACACATGTCCCCGATGCTACGCCGGCGCGCGAAGCCGCAGAAGCCGCTCCGGCTTCACCCCGTCGAGACGTGCGGGCCGTATCAGCTGCAGATGAGGCAGACTGGCTGACGTGAGCACCGCAGCGCCCCCCACCGACGACAGCCTGATGACCGCTTACGCGGCCGGCGATGCCGCGGCGTTCGAGGCGCTGTACCGGCGCCACCATGCCGGGCTGTACCGCTTCATCCGCCGGCTGCTCGGGCACTCGCTGGCGTCGCAGACCGACGAGGTATTCCAGGACACCTGGTTGCGTGTCGTGCATGCCCGCGCGCACTGGTCGCCGCAGGGGGCGAGTTTTCGGACCTGGCTGTTCACGCTGGCCCATCACCGCGTGATCGACGTGTGGCGCAAGAGCGGGCGCGAGGTCTCGCTGGACGTGGACGATGACAACGACCCCTGGGAACCGGACGGCACCGCCTGGCAGCACTGGCCGGCTCCTGCCGGCGCGGCGCCGGCCAGCGAGGACCTCGCCTTCTGGCGGCGTGCCGGCGAGCGGCTGCTGCAATGCCTGGAGGAGCTGCCTCTGCCGCAGCGAAGCACCTTCTTGCTGCACCACGACGACGGGCTGCCGCTGGCCGACGTGGCGAGCGCCTTGAACGTGGGTTTCGAGACCGCGAAGACCCGCCTGCGCTACGCGATGAGCAAGCTGCGCACCTGCATGGGGGCCTATCTCGCGCCGGCTGCAGGCGCTGGCCCGCAAGGCGGCGCACGATGACGAGCATGCCGCCGCCCCAAGCGCCCGACGACGAGCACGACGCCTGGTTGCGCGAAGCGCTGCGCCACGCCCCGGACGCCGATGCGGCGCCGCCGGCGGCGCTCAGCGCGCTGATCCTGCGCGAGGCGCAGATCAAGCTGCGGCGGCCGGCACCCGCGCCGGCGCGGTCGGTCTGGACTCGGCTGTGGATCTGGTCGGCCCGGCCGGCCGTAGGCGCGGGCCTCGCGAGCGTGATGCTTGCCGGCGTGATCGCGGGGATGTGGTGGGATCGGCCGATGCACGAGAACTCGCCGCGCGCCGCAACGGAGCCAGTGCGCGCCGAGGCCCCCGCGCCGCAGCGCGAGGCAACGGCGACCGCAGCGGCGCCCGCCACGCCGGAGGCGTCCACACGAATGTCCGCTGCCGACCGCCCCGCCGAGTCGCAACCCGGCTCGGCCGTTCCCGACCCGGCGACGGCGACGGCGCCGGACCGGGTGGGCCCGAGCCGCCCGCGGGCGACCGATGCGTTGTCGAAGGCTGCACGCACGCTCGACACGATGGCACCCGCGGCGCCGCCGGCGCCGATGGTCACACCATCGGCCGCGCCTCCTTTCGCCGCGTCGGGCGATGCCGCCGCCGGCCGGGCGGCTGCAGCCGCGCCCGCGCCGCGCGCTGCCGGCGAGTTGCGCCAACGCGCCTCGCCGGCCACGGCCGAGCAGGCCTTCAGCGACCTGCGGATCACGCTCGCCGCCGATCCAGCAGCCTGGTCCTGGCAGCGCGGCGATGGCCCCGCACAACCCATCGGCGACGCCTTGAACGCCTGGCTCGCCGACATCGACACGCTCGCTGCCGGCCGCTGGTCCGCTGGCGCCGGCTCGGCCGCGGACGCTGCGTGGCGGCCGCTGCAACTGATGCATCGGGGCCAGGTCGTGCACCGCCTGGGCTTCGACGGTGCGCTGCTGCGCTGGGACAGTGCCGGCGCCGCGGGCCGCGCATGGCAGGCGCCGATCGAGGACGCGCAGGCCGATCGGCTGCGCCGCGCGCTGGAGCGCTTCGCCCCTTAGGAAGGTGTGAACGAACCCTTCACGTGCGGCAGCCTGCGCCGCTATCATGTTTGGTTTCGCGCCGCGCCACGATGCCAGACGATTCTTCCGCCGAACCCGCCCGCGCCAGAGCCTCGCTCGAGACACCGATGATCCGCGTGCGCGGGGCGCGAACGCACAACCTGAAGAACATCGACCTCGACATCCCGCGCAACCGGCTGGTCGTCATCACCGGCCTGAGCGGCTCGGGCAAATCGAGCCTCGCCTTCGACACGCTGTACGCCGAGGGCCAGCGGCGCTACGTCGAAAGCCTGAGCGCCTACGCGCGGCAGTTCCTGCAGCTGATGGACAAGCCCGACGTCGACGTGATCGAGGGCTTGAGCCCCGCGATCTCGATCGAGCAGAAGGCGACCTCGCACAACCCGCGTTCCACCGTCGGCACCGTCACCGAGATCCACGACTACCTGCGGCTGCTGTACGCGCGCGCCGGCACGCCGTTCTGCCCCGTCCATCAGCTGCCGCTGCGCGCGCAGAGCGTGAGCCAGATGGTGGATGCCGCGCTGTCGCTGTCCGAGGGCACCAGGCTGATGATCCTGGCGCCGGTCGTGCGCGACCGCAAGGGCGAGTTCATCGACCTGTTCTCCGACATGCAGGCGCAGGGCTACGTGCGCTTTCGCGTCGACGGTGCAGCCTATGAGGCAGCCGACGTGCCGAAGCTGAAGAAGGCCGAGAAGCACGACATCGACGTCGTCATCGACCGCGTGAAGGTGCAGCCGGGCTTGCAGCAGCGCCTCGCCGAAAGCTTCGAGGCCGCCATGCGCATCGCCGACGGGCGCGCGATGGCGCTCGAGATGGACGGCGGCCGCGAGCACCTGTTCTCCAGCAAGTTCGCCTGCCCCGTCTGCAGCTACTCGCTGTCGGAACTCGAACCACGGCTGTTTTCGTTCAACTCGCCGGTCGGCGCCTGCCCGAGTTGCGACGGCCTCGGGCTCACGACCGTGTTCGACCCCGACCGCGTGGTCGGATTCCCGACGCTCAGCATCGCAAGCGGCGCCGTCAAGGGCTGGGACCGACGCAACGGCTACACCTTCTCGTTGATCGAGAGCGTGGCACGGCACTACGGCTTCGACGTCGACACGCCTTTCGAAGAGCTGCCGGAGAAGGCCAGGCAGGTGCTGCTGCACGGCTCGGGCAGCGAGGAGATCGCTTTCGTGTATGAGGCCGAGGGCGCGCGCGGCAAGACCCGCAGCGTCAAGCGCTCGCACCCCTTCGAAGGCATCATCCCGAACTTCACGCGCCGCTTCAAAGAAACCGATTCGGCGGCGGTGCGCGAGGACCTGGCGCGCTACCAGAGCGCCAAGCCCTGCCCCGAATGCGAGGGCACGCGGCTGCGGCGCGAGGCGCGCCACGTGTTCCTGCAGGACGAGCGCGAAGACCGCGGCGAGCCGATCTACCGCGTCGAGCACTTCACGCTTCGCGAATGCCTGGACTACTTCGACCGGCTGAAGCTGGCCGGCGCCAAGGCCGAGATCGCCGACAAGGTCGTGCGCGAGATCCGCTCGCGGCTCAAGTTCCTCAACGACGTGGGCCTGAACTACCTGAGCCTGGACCGCAGCGCCGACACCTTGTCGGGCGGCGAGGCGCAGCGCATCCGCCTCGCCTCGCAGATCGGCTCGGGCCTGACCGGCGTCATGTACGTGCTGGACGAACCGAGCATCGGGCTGCACCAGCGCGACAACGACCGGCTGATCGGAACGCTCAAGCACCTGCGCGACATCGGCAACAGCGTGCTGGTGGTCGAACACGACGAAGACGCCATCCGCGCCGCCGACCACGTGATCGACATGGGCCGCGGCGCCGGCGTGCACGGCGGGCAGGTCATCGCCCAGGGCACGGCCGACGAGGTGGCGGC
>CAJPFZ010000096.1 GCA_905339355.1 Burkholderiaceae bacterium | reverse complement strand
GCGCGAAGCGCGCGAGCAAGGGGGCGGAGCCCTTCTTGACTAGCTGTCAATACTTTCTGTCTAAACGACTGCGGCTCCCCACCGTCCCCACTGTTTGGTCCCTCCGATCCCGCAGGCGCGCAGCTTCGTTGCGCCCCTTCGGGGCGACGCCGGAGGGAAGGAGGGCCGGGGTTGGGAGCGCGCGAAGCGCGCGAGCAAGGGGGCGGAGCCCTCAGGATCCTACAGATCGCGATTGACCTGCGATCCCGGCTGTGATCTACGGTTTCGATGGCAAAACGAGAGCGGTCAAGCGAGAACGGGGCGGAGCTCGGACGGGAGTTGGGCGCAGCGGAGCTCGGAGATCGTCGGCGCTCGCGACGGCTTGAGGAGATCGTCCTACGCATGCATGCGCGCCCGGACGCAAGCTTTCCGGAGGCGTCGCGTGACGACGGGGAGCTGGAGGCGATCTACCGCTTCCTGAACAACGACCACGTGTCGCCGGAGGCGATCCTCGAGCCGCACATGAACGCCTCGTGCACGCGAGCGCTCGCGCACAGCGATGTGCTGGTGATCCACGACACGACGCAGTTCACGTTCGAAGGCGAGCGCGAAGGGCTCGGGCGCATCCACCGGAACGATCGCGGCTTTTGGGCCCACTTCGCGCTTGCGGTCGGACTCGATCGGCAAGCATTCGGAGTCGTCGGTCTTCGCTACGGTACCCGCACCGGTCCCTCGAAGTGGAAGGGCTCCAAGCGCATCAAGGGTGTCGGCGACGACGAACCGAGCGAGAACCTGCGATGGCCGAATCTGGTCGACGACACCGCCACGCGATTCGGAGCCGGCCGCGTCGTGCACCTGATGGACCGGGAGGCCGATTGGTTCGAGTTGCTCAAGCACATGGTCGAGCGCGGAGAACGCTTCGTTGTGCGGCTCGCCCACAACCGAGCGCTGGTGGAGGGCGGCCGCTTGGACGCATTGCTGAGCAAGGCTGAGACGAAAGCCAAGCGTGAGGTCGAGCTCTCCGCGCGAGCCGAAGGTCAAGGCGCCAAGAAGACGCGCCACGCGTCGCGCAAGTCGCGTTTGGCCGAGCTTCACATCAGCGCGGTGTCGGCAAACCTGCGCAGCTCGTCCTCGAACAGCGTGCTGCAGCTCAATGTGGTGAACGTGGTCGAGGCTTCGCCGTCTGCGGGCTGCGAGCCCGTGGTCTGGAAGCTCGTCACGACCGAGCCGGTGGACTCGGCAGAGGACGTGCTGCGCGTGGTCGACGCCTACCGTGCGCGCTGGGTCATCGAGGAGTTCTTCAAGGCGCTCAAGACCGGCTGCGCGTTCGAGAAGCGGCAGCTGACGACGTACGCGGCCCTGCTCAATGCGCTCTGCGTGTTGGCTCCGGTCGCCTGGTCGCTGCTGCGGCTCCGCGACATCGGCCGCCGTCAGCCCGACGTGCTCGGTAGTGCCGTGCTCGAGCCTCGACTGCTCGCAGTTCTCATTGCGATTGCCCGTCGGCCCGTCCCCCAGAGCCCGACCGCGCGCGACATCATGTACGCCGTGGCGGGGCTCGCGGGTCACCTGCCGCGCAACGGTGATCCCGGCTGGATCACTCTCGGACGCGGCTACGAGCGCTTGCTTGAGGCCGCGCGGACGGCTGCGCTACTGGGGGCGATGTGATCAATCATGAGGGCGGAGCCCCCTTTTGGAGTAGCTGTCAATACTTTCTGTCTAAACGACTACGGCCGCCCCCTCCCGTAGCGCGAAGCGCACGAGCAAGGCGGCGACGCCGAGACCTCCAGCTCGTGTCTGCCTACCACAAGGCGAGCTTACCATGGCGAGTGCCGCTTCAAGCACTCCCGCGACCTCGCGCCGGATGACCCAGGCATGGCGGGGTCGGCCCGACGCCAGCGCCGCGGGGGTGCGCGTCGCGCGCGACGCGCCCTGCAACCTTGCGGCGGCCCCCGATGCAGGCGCAGAAGAGGTGCTGCACGGCTGCAGGGCGGACCGTGCGAACGCCGGATCGCCTCCCGCAACGGTGCAGGGGTGGTCTCGCAAGGCGCGGGCCGCCTGCCGCAACGCCGCACCCCCGACCGTGCGGATACCGAGACGCCTCCTGCAGCCTTGCAGGACGTGTTGCGACGGTCGATCGAAGGCACCTGCAAGGCCGCGGGGCCTGTCGTGCGAAGCGCGAGACGAGCGCCGCAACGCTGCAGGACCTCTCTCGCGGGCGGGGGCCAGTCTCGGCACCTCCGCCGGCAGGGGCCCGTCTCGGCACTTCGACCCCCGGCGCGAGTGCGCCCCCAAAGCTCACTTGACGGTGATCGAAATCTTGCTATCTCATCTCCCATGCAAACCCCCAACCTTGCCACCCCGATTGCCCGCTGCGAGAGCGCCAGCTTGTTTGCCCAGCAGGCGCTGCGCCGCTTCCCCATCCTCTTCGAGTCCCCGCCCGAGACGCGCGCTCGTCTCGA
>CAJPFZ010000095.1 GCA_905339355.1 Burkholderiaceae bacterium | reverse complement strand
ACCACCTGGTCCATGTTGTAGTACTTGTAGCTCGCGAGGCGCCCGACGAAGGTCACGTTCTCCAGCGCGTCGGCCTCCTCTTCGTAGCGCTTGTAGAGCGCCGCGTTCTCGGGCCGCGGCACCGGGTAGTACGGGTCGCCTTCGGCGCACGGGTACTCGTAGACCAGCGAGGTGCTGACGTGCGACTGGCCGGTGAGGTGCTTGAACTCGGTGATGCGCGTGTAGCCGTAGTCGTTCGGGTAGTTCACCGTGCCGACTTGCTGGAAACGCTCCTTCGGCAGGTTGACGTGTTCGAAGCGCAGGCTCCGGTAGGGCAGCTTGCCGTACTTGAAGTTGAAGAACGCGTCGATCGGCCCGGTGTAGACCATGTGGGTCCACGGCATCACGTCGACCACCTCGCGGTAGTCGGTGTTGAGCATGATCTTGATGTTCGGATGGTCGAGCATCTTCTCGAACATGCGCGTGTAGCCCTGCAGCGGCATGGCCTGGAACGTGTCGGCGAAGTAGCGGTCGTCGCGGTTGGTGCGCGTCGGCACGCGCGCGGTCACGCTCGCATCGAGCTCCGACGGATCGAGCGCCCACTGCTTGCGCGTGTAGCCGCGAAAGAACTTGTTGTAGAGGTCGCGGCCGACCTTGCTGACGACCACGTCTTCCGAGGTCGCGATCGTGTCCTTCTTCTCGGCCACCGATTCGAGCCACTGCGCCATCTCGAACGAGCTGAGGTTCAGGCCGTACAGCTGGTTGACGGTATCGAGGTTGATCGGCAGCGGCACCAGCTGGCCGTCCACGCTCGCGAGCACGCGGTGCTGGTAGGGCCGCCACGCGGTGAACTGCGACAGGTAGTCGAAGATCTCGGCCGAGTTGGTGTGGAAGATGTGCGGGCCATAGGGGTGGATCAACACGCCGGCATCGTCATAGCGGTCGTAGGCGTTGCCGCCGATGTGCGGCCGCTTGTCGACCAGCAGCACTCGCAGGCCGAGGCCGCGTGCGAGCCGCTCGGCCAGCACGCTGCCGGCGAACCCGGCGCCGACGATCAGATAGTCGAAACCTTGCTGCCCCGGGACGGCGACCGAGGCCGCCGTCTTGAGGCTGTGACTGCTTTTGTCCATGCGTGCTCCGAGCGAAGAAGCGGCCGACACGCGAGCCGCGAAGAGGCTGGCCGCCCGCACCGGCGTTGGCGTATGGGCGCTGCCATGTGCCTTTGGGCAAGCGGTATTCCCGCGGCACGGCGCGCCGCTGGGGCAGGTCTCGTCGCAGGCGTCGCGAAGGAGGAATTACAGGGCTTCTGTAGCTCTGCCTGTAATCGAGTCCTCACATCGCAGCGAAGTCCGGCGCCCGAAGGCCGGTCTAGAGCCGCTCGGTCTCACCGACCTTGGGTTGCCACTTCATCAGCCCGCGCTCGACCACGCCGACCACCGCGTCGAGCACCAGCGCGAAGGCGGTGAGCACGAGGATGCCGGCCATCACGGTGTTGATGTCGAAACTCCCCTCGGCCTGCAGGATGAGGTACCCCACCCCTTGCGCCGAACCGAGGTACTCGCCGACCACGGCGCCGACGAAG
>CAJPFZ010000094.1 GCA_905339355.1 Burkholderiaceae bacterium | reverse complement strand
CGACGGCACGCGGTTGGCGAGTTCAGGCACGCGGTCCAGCCACCAGTCGAGCGCCACGCGATCGCCGTCGCGCAGCGCCACGTCGAAGCTCGACGGCAAGCGGCCGTCGTAGGCGCCGAGGCTGGCGCGCGCGCGGTGGCCTTGCGCCTCCAGCGCACGCGACAGCGGCGAGTCCAGCGCGCTTGGGTGGAGCGCACTGAACGGCCCGAAGGCGAGGCCGCGCGTGGGCAGCTGGCCGTGCGCAACCCAGGCGTCGAGCACCGTGTCCAAGCCGGCCGCGCGGGCCGCGGGGCAGCTCAGCAGGCGCACGACGTCGTGATGCACGGCGCGCGCGTCGGCTTCGGCCAGCCAGCGCAGCGCCGCCAGCGAGTCGGCCGAGGCAGCGGAAAAGTCGGGGCAGCGCTCAGCCTGCGCCAGCGCCACCAGCGGCGGCTCGACACAACCCTCGGGCGAAGCGCCCTTGGCGAGCAGTTCAGGCAACACGGGCCACAGGGCCGGGTCGCGCGCGGCGAGGCTCAGCGGACAGACCGGCAAGCCCGACGCAGTGACGTCTTTGGTCAGCAGGCTGCCGGCTTCGTAGGCGCCGCAGCGCGTGCTGAGTGCGCGTTCGACGCTGTTCAGGCGGTGGCAGGGGGTGGGATTTCCCTCGGTTGCCTTGTCGAGCGCGTAGCTGACGATGGCGCCGGCGGCACAGCCCGCGCTGATGCACTGGCCCTCGTTGGCCTGTTCGTAGGCGAAGGTGAGCACCGAGGTCGCCGCGCATCCGCTGGCGAGGGCTGCGACCGCGGCCAGAGCGCTCCACCTCAGAGTTCGCCGCCACAGGCCAGTCCGTGTCCACATGATGTGGAGGACGATCAAGAAGCGTGCCGTGGCCGAAGTGACGCGCCTGGTCGGCCCATCTGTAATCAGATGTGATCAGGCGGCGCGCTGTTCCAGCAGGTAGTTGGCGCCGTCGTACTGTCCGAGCGTGTCGACCAGCCAAGGCAGCAGCGCAAGCAGCTGGTCGTGCAGCGTGTAGGGCGGGTTGAGGATGAACACGCCGCTGCCCGACAGGCCGAAGCCCTGGGCGTCGAGTTCCTGCACCGTGAGCCGCGCGTGCAGCCAGCCCTTGGGCGCGAGCGCCTCCAGGCGCCGCGGCAGCTCGGCCGCCTCGACCTTCGTCACCTGCGGGTACCAGACCATGTAGACGCCCTCGGCGAAGCGGGTCAGCGCGTCGCGGAGCGTGGCGATCACGCGGGCGTAATCGCCATGGCCTTCGTAGCTCGGGTCGATCAGCACGATGCCGCGGCGCGAGCTGGGGGGCAGCTGGCCTTTGAGGCCGTCGAAGCCGTCCGCATGCTTGACCTCCACGCCGCGCGCCGTGCCGAGGTAGGACTCGAGGATGCGGTAGTCGGTCGGGTGCAGCTCGAAGAGGCGCAGCTGGTCCTGCGGGCGCAGCAGCATTTGCGCAAACGCGGGCGAGCCGGGGTACTGTTCGAGCTTGCCCTTGGGGTTGAACTGCCTGACCAGGCTCACGTAGTCGGCCACCGGCTCGGGCAGGTCGTCAAGCGCCCACAGGCGGCCGATGCCCTGCTCGAACTCGCCCTTCTTCTGCGCATAGCGGCCTTCCAGCGAGTAGCCGCCGGCGCCGGCATGGGTGTCGACCACGCGGTAGCTCTTGTCCTTCTGGTTCATGTAGCGCAGCACCAGCGTGAGGACGGTGTGCTTGAGCACGTCGGCATGGTTGCCCGCGTGGAAGGCGTGTCGGTAGGCGAGCATGGAGACCTCGAGGCAAGGCAGCCACTGTATCGCCTTCGCGCTCCAGGGGCCGCGCCGCCAACGAGGGTTGCACGGGTTTGATCTCACCCGGCTACTACACGATTTCGCAAGAGCTTGTGCTGGCAGACCCTTTGCGCGCGGCCTAGCATGCAGTGACACCCGCCGCGAGAGAACACGATGAGCTCACTGTTCGACCCCATCCGCATCGGCGAGCTCGCCCTCGCCAACCGCATCGTGATGGCGCCGCTCACGCGCAACCGTGCGGCGGCCCGCCAGGTGCCCAGCGACCTCGCGGTCACCTACTACGCGCAGCGCGCGAGCGCCGGGCTGATCGTCAGCGAGGCGAGCCAGATCAGTGCCGAGGGCCAGGGTTACCTCGATTCGCCGGGCATCTACTCGCGCGAGCAGGTGGCGGCGTGGAAGAAGGTGACGGAGGCGGTGCACGCGCGCGGCGGCAAGATCGTCGTGCAGCTGTGGCATGTGGGCCGCATCTCGCATGTCTCGCTGCAGCCGGGCGGGATCGCGCCGGTGTCGTCGACCGCGCGGCGCGCGAACGGCAAGACCTTCACCCGCGACGGTTTCGCGCCGGTGTCCGAACCACGTGCGCTGCGCACCGACGAGCTGCCGCGCATCGTGGCCGACTACCGCCATGCGGCGCGCTGCGCCATGGAAGCCGGCTTCGACGGGGTCGAAGTGCACGGCGCGAACGGCTACCTGCTGGACCAGTTCCTGCGCGACAGCATCAACGACCGCGACGACGACTATGGCGGCCCGATTGCGAACCGCGCCCGCCTGCTGATCGAGGTGATGGAGGCGGTGACGGCCGAGGTCGGCAGCGGCCGCACCGGCCTGCGCATCAGCCCGGTGACGCCGAGCAACGACGCCGGGCAGGACAGCGATCCGCGGGCGCTGTTCGACCATGTGATCGACCGCCTGGCGCCGCTGAAGCTCGCGTTCCTGCACGTGATCGAAGGGGCCACCGGCGGCGCGCGCGACATCGCACCCTTCGACTTCGAGGCGCTGCGGCGGCGCTTCAAGGCGCTGCACCCGCAAGGCGCGTGGATGGTCAACAACGGCTATCACCGGCAGATGGCGATCGACGTGATTGCATCAGGCCGCGCCGACTTGGTGGCTTTCGGGCGGCCCTTCATCGCCAATCCGGATCTGGTGCAGCGTCTGCGGGTGGACGCCCCGCTCAATCCGCTGCGTACGTCGCTGCTGTACGGCGGCGGCGCCGAGGGCTACACCGACTACCCGAGCCTCGAGCCGGTCGGCGCCTGACGACCCTGCGGTTCACAGCTTGACGCGGCTCATCTTGGCCCGAAACAGCTCCTGGATGCCGACCTCGCGCGGACCCGGCCGCAGCTCGAAGTGCTCGCCGGCGTGCAGCGTGCCGGGCACACGCACCGCGAGGTAGAAGCCGCACCAGGCGTTCTGCGCCATCAGCTTGGCCGCCTGGTTGAATCCCATCGCGGCGTTGAACTTGAAGCACGGGAAGCGCGGCTCGCTGAC
>CAJPFZ010000093.1 GCA_905339355.1 Burkholderiaceae bacterium | reverse complement strand
GCGGGCTACACTGGCGCCGCCCATCCATGCGCGAGGGGAGCGCAACTTGACATCCGTGACCAAACTGACTGCCGTCTATCCCGGCACCTTCGACCCGATGACGCTCGGGCACGAGGATCTGATGCGCCGTGCGAGCCGGCTGTTCGAGCGCCTCATCCTGGCTGTGGCCGCTGGCCACCACAAGCGAACGATGTTTTCGGTCGCCGAGCGCCTGGAGATCGCCCAGGAACTGGCCGCCAAGTACCCGAACGTGGAGGTGATCGCTTTTCGCGGCCTGCTGCGCGACTTCGTCGTCGCGCATGACGGCAAGGTGGTGGTGCGCGGGCTGCGCGCCGTCAGCGACTTCGAATACGAGTTCCAGATGGCCGGCATGAATCGCCAGCTGATGCCGGACGTGGAGACGCTCTTTCTGACACCGAGCGACCAGTACCAGTTCGTTTCCGGCACGTTCGTGCGCGAAATCGCTACCTTGGGCGGCGATGTCTCCAAGTTCGTCTCGCCTTCGGTGAACCAGCGGCTGCAGCGGCGTGTCAAAGAGGGCGAACCGCCCAGTTCCTCATAGTCCGAGTCGCGCGCCATGGCCTTGATGATCACCGACGAATGCATCAACTGCGATGTGTGCGAGCCCGAGTGCCCCAATCAGGCGATCTCGATGGGCGCGGAGTTCTACGAGATCGATCCGGCCAAGTGCACCGAGTGCGTGGGCCACTTCGACGAGCCGCAGTGTGTGCAGGTGTGCCCGGTGAGCTGCATCCCGATCAACCCGGCGCACGTGGAGTCGAAGGAGACGCTGTGGCAGAAGTACCAGCGTCTGCAGCAGTCGGCCGGCCGGCCCGCTGCGCCATTGCCACCGCTCGCGCCCCCATCGGCCTGAGCTACTTTCGGGTGCTCTTCGGCTTTGCCGGCGCGACGGCGGTGAAGTTGCGCTCCGTCGGCGCTGCACGTCCCTTGCCGGATTTGTTCTTCTTGCCCTTCGCGGGCGCTGACGCCGCAGGCTCCGGTGCGGCTGCACGCGAGTCGAAGCCCGATGCCTCCGCGCGTGGTGCGCTCCCCTCGCGCTCGCGGCGGTCGCGCTCCATCTGGGTGGCGAGCTTGCGCTCCTTGGCCATCACGCGCCTTGCCTCGGCCCGTTGCGCGGCGGTGCGTGGGTCGGTTGTATCGACCACCCGGCCGCCGGGGCACGGGGTCTGCGAGTAGGTGTGTCCACAGCGGTAGATCGGCGCCGCCGCGGCGAGCGTCGCGGCCAGTGCAAGGGCGAGGGCGGCAGCGCAGCGCTTCATCTGGGAGTCTCCGGCGGGTCGAGGGCGGGCACGGGCTCGTCCTCGGGCTTGGGTGGCTTGGTTGGCTTCGGGCGTGGCGGCTTGGCGTGGACCTTCATCATCGCGCGCTCCATGTCGCCCGGGAGGATCAGGTCGAGCGCGGCCAGCGACTGGTCGATCGCCTTCTCGATCGCCTCGCGGTGCTCAGGCGACGGCTTGCGCAGCACGTAGTTGATGACTTCCGCCTTGACGCCGGGGTGCCCGATGCCCAGCCGCAAGCGCCAGTAGTCCGGGCTGCCGAGCTGGGCGTGAATGTCCTTCAGGCCGTTGTGGCCCGCGTGGCTGCCGCCCAGCTTCAGCTTCATCTGCCCGGGCTGCAGATCGAGTTCGTCGTGGGCGACCAGGATTTCGTCCGGCGCGATCTTGAAGAAGCGCGCGAGCGCGGCGACTGCCTTGCCTGACAGGTTCATGAAGGTCATCGGCTCGAGCAGCCAGACCGGGCCCTCGGGCCGGTTCACCCGCGCGACCAGGCCGAAGTAGCTGCGCTCAGGCATCAGCGTCGTGCCGAGCTTGCGCGCCACCTCGTCGATCCACCAGAAGCCGGCGTTGTGGCGAGTCGCTTCGTATTCGGGGCCCGGGTTGCCGAGGCCGACCAGCAGTCGAATCATGAATGGATTATCGAATCAACGCGGACGTAAAAAAGCCCCGCCAAAGCGGGGCTTGACGTGCTCGCAGGCCAAAGCCCGCGCACCCATCACTTCTTGTTCTGCTTCTCGGTCTTCTTCGCCTTGGTCTTTTCCGGCGCCGCGGCCACGACGACCGGCGCGGCAACCACTTCCTCTTCAGCGGCCTGAGCCGAGACGGACACGATCACCGGGTTCTTCTTGCCGTGCGTGACCACCTTGGTGCCCGGCGGCAGCTTGATGTCGTCCACGTGCAGCGACTGGCCCTTGGTCAGCTCGCCGAGGTCGACGTCGATGAATTCGGGCAGCTGCGCGGCCAGGCACTGCACGAGCAGCTCCGTCACCACGTGGTTCACGAGCGCCTTGTCGGTCTTGACGGCCGGCGAGTTCTCCTCGTTGATGAAGTGCAGCGGCACCTTCTTCGTGATCTTGGTCGTGGCGTCGACCCGCTGGAAGTCGATGTGCAGCACCACCGGCTTGAATGCGTGCATCTGGTAGTCGCGCAGGATGACCTGCTCGGTCTTGCCGGCCAATTCCATCTCGAGCACGGTGGAGTGGAAGGTTTCCTTCTTCAGCGCGAAGAAGAGGGCGTTGTGATCGAGTTCGATCTTGGCCGGCTCGCCCGCACCGTAGACGATGCCGGGAACCTTTTGCGTATTGCGCAGGCGGCGGCTCGCTCCGGTCCCCTGCAGCGTACGCTCGTAAGCGACGAATTTCATGATGACTCCAAAAGTTCGAAGCACCCGCGACCAGGCTGCTTCATGAGAACGGACCCAACGGGCCCGCAACCGGGAGGGGCTCCGTCTCCGGCGCCCCTTGTTCTGTCAGAAATTGCTGTTCTGTTCCGCGAAGAGCGAGGTCACCGACTCCCCGTCGGAAATGCGGCGGATGGTTTCGGCGAACAGGAAGGCCACCGACAAGGAGCGCACCTTGGTGCAAGTCTTGCCTTCATCGGACAGCGGGATGGTGTTGGTGATCACGACTTCGTCGAGCGCAGAGCGCTTGATGCGCTCGATCGCCGGACCCGAGAACACCGCGTGCGTGCAATACGCGTACACGTTCATGGCGCCGCGCTCCTTGAGCACCTCGGCGGCCTTCACGAGCGTGCCGGCGGTGTCGATCATGTCGTCCATGATCACGCAGTTGCGCCCCTCGATCTCGCCGATGACGTGCATCACCTCGGACACGTTGGCCTTCGGGCGGCGCTTGTCGATGATAGCGAGGTCGCAATTCAGCTGCTTGGCCAGAGCGCGCGCACGAACCACGCCGCCGACGTCAGGCGACACGACCACGAGCTTCTCGTAGCGCTTGGTCTGCAGGTCCGACAGCAGCACCGGCGACGCGTAGATGTTGTCGACCGGGATGTTGAAGAAACCCTGGATCTGGTCGGCATGCAGGTCCATGGTCAGCAGGCGTTCGACGCCCACCGCTTCGAGCATGTTGGCGACCACTTTCGCGCTGATGGGCACACGGGTGGAGCGCGGCCGGCGGTCTTGCCGCGCGTAGCCGAAGTAGGGGATGACGGCGGTGACACGCCGGGCCGAAGCGCGCTTGAGCGCGTCGACCATGATGCACAGCTCCATCAGGTTTTCGTTGGTCGGCGCGCAGGTGGGCTGGACGACGAAGATGTCGCGCGCGCGCACGTTCTGCTGGATCTCGATGTCGACTTCGCCGTCGGAGAAGCGGCCAACCTTGGCGCGGCCGAGTTCGATGCCGAGATGGGACGCGATTTCCTGCGCCAACGCGGGGTTGGCGTTACCGGTGAAAAGCACGGTGTTGAAAAGCACGTTCCCTCCGTCGAGGCTTGCAGGGTTTGACATTCAACCCATTCGGTTCAGCCCCGGCGTGCGCCTCTGTTGGCCCGAGCGGCGCACCGGGAATCAGCGAATCATTTGGCAGGGGAGGAAGGACTCGAACCCTCGCATGTCGGAATCAAAATCCGATGCCTTAACCAACTTGGCGACTCCCCTACACAGGTCCGCGGCTTATGCCTCGAACCCCAAACTTCAGCCTGCCGCCCATCCGGCCAGCGGATGCTGCTGCAAACTGCGGCACATTCGGCCCGCCCAACCTGCCGGAAGCTCCGGCAGCGTCGCCATGGGTTGACCTTCTGTTCCGTCAATCTCTTGCGTTCTTGCAAACACCGCGATGCCGGAGCCCGTCATGCGGCTGTTGCCGAAGCGGGCTTCGAGCAGCCGGGCAGCTTGCGCCACCTCGTCGCATGACGCTTGTGCGGCGGGCTGCAAGTCATTGCGGCCGAAGCCCTGCACGAGCTTATCGATGCTGACAGCTGAATCGACGTCTGCAAGAAAGCCCGCAAGTATAACAGCTTCGGTGTCGCGCACGAGCAGCGGGCTTTGGAAGATCGCCTGCGTGGCGATGCTTGCCGCCGGCTTGACCACGGCAAAACGCTGGGGCGGCAAGTCGATCGGTGTCAGCTTCTCGCCGATGCCTTCGACCCAGGCATTGCGGCCGGCGAGGAAGAATGGCACGTCGGCGCCGAGCTTCAGCCCAAGGGCGAGCAGGCGCGGCAGCGGCCAGTTCAACCCCCACAGCCGGTTCAGCGCCAGCAGCGTGGTGGCGGCGTCGGAGCTGCCGCCGCCCATGCCCGCACCCCAGGGAATCTGCTTGTCGATCGAGATGTCCGCGCCGAGGCGGATCCCGCTCTCCATCTGAAGCAAGCGGGCCGCGCGCAGGCACAGGTCGTCATCGGGCAGCCGTGCGCCCAGGTCGTGGCGGCGCAACTGGCCGTCGTCGCGCCGCTCGACATGCAGCAGGTCGCACCAGTCGATCAGCACGAACGCCGATTGCAGCAGGTGATATCCGTCGGGCCGGCGCCCGACCACGTGCAGGAACAGGTTCAGCTTGGCGGGCGCGACGAGCTCGTAGATCGCCTTCATGGCCGGTCGAGCTTGGCGCGCACGGTGACCACCGGCGCCTGATCGCGCCGCGCCGAGATCCAGCCTTCGGCGAAGCGGGCCAGGCTGACCTGCCAGCCGAGCTGCCGGAAGCCCGGTTCGGCCGGCGCTGCGCTCGGGACGCTGGGTGCGCCCGGCCAGGGGCGGCCACGCAGCCAATCGAACAGGGCGGCCACCGGTAGGCTCTCGCCCAGCACCTCGCGGGTCAGCTCGTCGAGGTTGGCAAAACGCGTTTCGCCTTGCGTCGTGACGAGCGCCACCTTGTCTGGCGACCAGCGAGCCTGGGCCAGCACGGTGCCCAGCGGAGTGCTCAGGTCCAGCTGGCCCTGCTGCGGGCCGCCTTGCAGGTCGAAGCTCGCGGTGACGTTGCGCGCTTCGCTCGCAGGGGTCGGCTCGACCCGGACCGTCAGCCGGCCGGCGAGCGAATCGCCGGGGGGGATGGGCGGCGACACCGTGGCGCAACCGCTCAGCACGGCGGCTGCGATGACGGCCGCGAGCTGCCTCACAGGTCGCCGACCCGCAGCCGCGCAAGCGTCTCGCGCAACACGTCGTTGGCGGCGTCCTTGCTTTGGCCTTCGCGCCAGATGCGGCGTGCCTCTTCGCGTTGACCGGTGACCCACAGCACCTCGCCCAGATGGGCAGCGATCTCCGGGTCGGGGCGCGACTGATAGGCGCCGCGCAGCAGCCGCAGGGCCTCTTCGCGGTTGCCGATGCGGAATTCGACCCAGCCGAGGCTGTCGGTGATGAAGGGCTCGCCCGGCGCGATCTCCAATGCCTTCTGGATCAGCGCCTTGGCCTCGGGCAGTCGCAGGTTGCGCTCAGCCAGCGAATAGCCGAGCGCGTTGTACGCGTGATGATGGTCCGGCTTGAGTTCGATGACCCGGCGCAGCAGCCGCTCCATCTCGTCGAGCTTGTTCATCTTCTCGGCCATCATCGACTGCTCGTACAGCAGGTCGACGTCGTCGGGGTGGTTCTGGCTGGCGCTCGCAAGCAGCTTGCCGGCCTCGGACCATTGCTTTGCGTCGCGCAGGATCTGCGCCTCGGCCAGCAACTTGGCACGAGCATCGTCTGCGGTCTTCTCGGGTGCGCGGCGAATCAGCTCGCGCGCCTCCTTCAGCCGGCCCTGGCGCGCGAGCAGCGAGGCGCGCCTGGACAGCACCTCCAGCGCACGCTGCGGGTTGTCGACCTTCGCCAACCACGCTTCCGCACCTTTGAAATCACCCTGCTGCTCCGCCGCCTGCGCGAGCATCAGCCAGGCCTGCGTGACGCCGCGATCGGGTGTGG
This sequence comes from Burkholderiaceae bacterium, assembly GCA_905339355.1. Taxonomy (GTDB): domain Bacteria; phylum Pseudomonadota; class Gammaproteobacteria; order Burkholderiales; family Burkholderiaceae_C; genus Albitalea. The sequence goes on along the minus strand of CAJPFZ010000093.1, from coordinate 340 downwards.
CGAGCGTGGGTTCCTCGCCCAGTTCAGCGTGCGGAGATGCCGTGCTCGCGGCGCCCGTCTGCGCCAGCTGCACGAAGCGCTCCAGTGCGGCGATGGCCGCTTTCGGTTGGCGCAACTCCAGGTGCAGGGCGCCCAGCGTCAGCCAGGGCGGCGCGAGCGTCGGCTGATTGCCGGTGACGGCCTCGAGCTGAACGATCGCATCGGCATAGCGCTGCGAGCCGGCCAGCACGCGGGCGTAGACCATGCGAACCGCATTGCTCGCCGGTTTGGCCTTCAGGTGATCGAGCACGACCGTTTCCGCCGGCGCCGTGCCGGGCAGCATCTCGAGCGCCAGCAGGGC
>CAJPFZ010000092.1 GCA_905339355.1 Burkholderiaceae bacterium | reverse complement strand
GCCGGCGACGCCGCCGTCGACCTGCAAGGCAGCCTCGCGCAGCTGTCGTTTTCGCAGGCGCTGTTCAAGGGCATGCCGCCGATCGACAGCGCGCAGGTGCAGCTCAAGGGCACGATGCGCAACCACCGGCTCGAGCTGCGTGCCGACACCAAGGCCTTGCCGCCCGAGTGGACCGAGACGCTGCAGGCGCAGCCCATGCCGCTCAAGGCAGACCCCGCCAACACCACCCGCAGCGTCGCGCTGCTGGTGGCGCAAGGCGCCGCCTTCGACGCCCGCGCGCCGCGTGGAGCCGCGCAATGGAGCGGATGGCGCGGCAGCCTGCAGCAGCTCGAACTGCGCAGCACCGACCCGAAGGCGGCGCCCTGGCTGCGCGCGCAGAACGTCGGCATCGAGTTCCACTGGGCCGGCGGGCCGGCGCGGGTGGCCGTGCAGCCGGGGCGTGCCGAGCTGCTCGGCGCCGCGCTGCGCTGGAGCCGCGTCGGCTGGCGGGCGGCGAGCGGGTCACAGCCTGCGCTGCTCGACGCCCAGGCCGAACTCGAACCGCTGCCGGTGGCGCCGCTGCTGGCCCGAGCCCAGCCGGACTTCGGCTGGGGAGGCGACCTCGCCGTGGTCGGACATCTCAACGTGCGCAGCGCACCGAGCTTCACCGCCGACATCGTGCTCGAACGCCAGCGCGGCGACCTGACCGTGACCGACGAAACCGGCAGCACCCAGGCGCTGGGGTTGACCGATCTGCGGCTCGGGCTGGATGTGCGCAACGGAACGTGGAGCTTCACCCAGGGCCTGGCCGGCAAGACGCTCGGCGTGGCCGCCGGCGCAGTGGTGGCGCGCACCTCGCCGCAAGCCACCTGGCCTTCGCCCGACACGCCCATCCAGGGCGTGCTGGAGGTGCAGGTCGCCAACCTCGGCACCTGGGGCCCATGGGTGCCGGCCGGCTGGCGGCTCACCGGCGCGCTGCGCACCAGCGCCGGCATCGGCGGGCGCTTCGGCGCGCCCGAGTACACCGGCGAGGTGCGTGGCAGCGGGATCGGGGTGCGAAACTTCCTGCTCGGCGTGAACATCACCGACGGCGACGTGGCGATCGCACTGCGCGGCGACTCCGCCCGCATCGAGCGCTTCACCGCCCGCGGCGGCAAGGGCAGCGTCACGCTGGAAGGCAATGCGACGCTCGGCGAAACGCCGCAGGCGCTATTGAAGCTGCAGGCCGACCATTTCCAGCTGCTGGGCCGGGTCGACCGGCGGATCGTGACGAGCGGCCAGGCGCAGCTGCGGCTGGACCGCGAGGTCATCGCGCTGGACGGCCGCTTCGGCGTCGACGAAGGCCTGATCGACTTCAGCCGCTCCGACGCACCGCAGCTGTCGGACGACGTGATCGTCGTGCGTGGCAAGCCGGCCAACGGCGCCGCGCCGACGACCAGCGCCAACCCGGCGCCCGGGCACACCGTGAAGCTGGATCTCCAGGTGGCGCTGGGCGAACGGCTGCGGCTGCGCGGCCGCGGCATCGACACCGGCTTGCACGGCGACCTGCACATCACCTCGCCCGGCAACCAGCTGGCGATCGCCGGCACGGTGAGCGCCATCGGCGGCACCTACGCCGCCTATGGGCAGAAGCTCGCCATCGAGCGCGGCCTCATCACCTTCAACGGCCCGGCGCAGAACCCGCGGCTGGACATCGAGGCCACCCGGCCCAACATGGATGTGCGTGTCGGCGTGCTGGTGACGGGCACCGCGCTGAATCCACGTGTGCGGCTCTTCTCCGAACCGGAGATGTCGGAGATCGACAAGCTGTCGTGGCTGGTGCTCGGTCGCGCCGCGGACGAGGGGCTGGGCCGCGCCGACACTGCATTGCTGCAGCGCGCTGCGCTGGCGCTGCTGGCCGGCGACGGCGAAAGCAAGGGCGACCAGTTGACCAAGGCCATCGGGCTCGACGAGATGTCGCTGCGCCAGACCGACGGCGAGGTGCGCGAGACGGTGATCTCGCTCGGCAAGCAGTTGTCCAGCCGCTGGTATGTCGGCTACGAGCGCAGCCTGAACGCGACCGCCGGCACCTGGCAGCTGATCTACCGCATCGCACGGCGCTTCACCTTGCGGGCGCAGACCGGGGCGGACAGCTCGCTCGACCTGATCTGGACCTGGCGCTGGCAGTGAAGACGACCGCGCTCACATGCGAGAATCCGCGCCGCTCTCGCCGTAGTTCAATGGATAGAACGGCCGCCTCCTAAGCGGCAAATACAGGTTCGATTCCTGTCGGCGGGACCACGCCGCCCGCCCGATCACCGCCGGGGCGGCGCATCCACGTGATCCACCTCACGCACCGCTCGTAAATACGGGGAACCGCGCGGGCGAAGGCGTGAACTTCCCCGCAGTTACACGCCTCCAACCGGGCCTTGTAGTTTTATACTGGTTCGGGAGAAGTCTTTGTCTACAGCTGGAAGCGGGAAAGTCATGGGTGCAAAACTCAAGGTGGCCGGTTGGATTGCACTCGGCACCGTGGCGGGGGCGCTGGCGACGATGCAGCTGCAGGCCATCGCCCGGAGTTCCGTCTCGCAGCTCCCGCTCGAAGAGCTGCAGCAGCTGGCCGCCGTCTTCGGCATGGTCAAGAGCGACTACGTCGAGGCCGTCGACGAGAAAAAGCTCATCACCGACGCCATCGGCGGCATGGTGGCCGGGCTGGACCCGCATTCCCAGTACTTCGACAAGAAGACATTCCGCGAATTCCGCGAAGGCACGACCGGCAAGTTCGTCGGCGTGGGCATCGAGATCGGCATGGAAGACGGCCTGGTCAAGGTGGTCTCCCCGATCGAAGGCTCGCCTGCGTTCCGCGCCGGCATCAAGAGCGGCGACCTGATCACCAAGATCGACGACACCATCGTCAAGGGCCTGACCATGGACCAGGCCGTCAAGCGCATGCGCGGCGAGCCGAGCACCAAGGTCGTGCTGACGATCTTCCGCAAGGCCGAGAGCCGCAGCTTTCCGGTGACGATCACGCGCGAAGAGATCCGCGTGCAGAGCGTGCGCGCCAAGGTTGTCGAGCCGGGCTACGCCTGGCTGCGCGTGAGCCAGTTCCAGGACCGCACGGTTGACGACTTCGTGCGCAAGGTCGACGAGCTCTACAAGCAGGATCCGAACATCAAGGGCATGGTGCTGGACCTGCGCAACGACCCGGGCGGCCTGCTCGAAGCCTCGGTTGCGATCTCGGCCGCCTTCCTGCCGGCAGACGCCGTCGTCGTCACGACCAACGGCCAGATCGCCGAATCGAAGGCGGTGTTCAAGGCCTCGCCGGAGTACTACCTGCGCCGCGGCGGCTCCGACCCGCTGCGCAAGCTGCCCGACGCGCTGAAGACGGTGCCGCTGGTGGTGCTCGTCAACGAAGGTTCCGCGTCGGCCAGCGAAATCGTCGCCGGCGCGCTGCAGGATCACAAGCGCGCGACCGTGATGGGTGCCCAGACCTTCGGCAAGGGCTCGGTGCAGACGGTGCGCCAGCTGTCGCCCGAAACGGCGCTGAAGATCACCACGGCGCGTTACTACACGCCGCAGGGCAAGTCGATCCAGGCCAAGGGCATCGTTCCCGACGTGATGCTCGACGAGACCTCCGAAGGCAACCTGTTCGCCGCCCTGCGGGTGCGCGAAGCCGATCTGCAGAAGCACCTGCAGAGCGGGCAGGGCGCCGAAGAGAAGGACGCTGCCCGCGAAAAGGCGCGCGAAGAGGCACGCAAGCGGCTCGAGGAAGAGTCGGCCAAGAGCAATGCGCCGCCGAAGCCGCTGCCCGAGTTCGGCAGCGCGGAAGACTTCCAGCTCGCGCAGGCGCTGAACCGGCTGAAGGGCAAGACGGTGGTCGCAAGCAAGACCCTCACCGAGCGCAAGGCCGAGGTCGAGACGACCAACTGAATTCCAGCGCCTCTGACAGAACAAAGCCCGCAGATCGCGGGCTTTGTCGTTTCGTGGGCCTGCCCTTGCGCGGTCAGGCCGACCGCGGCAGCGCCTGCGCGCGGCCGATGGCCTCCCGGGCGCGCAGCTCGGCGGCAAGGGACCGCTCCAGCGGCGAGCGGCACAGCCCGGCATGCCGGTAGTTGAGGTTTTCGTACAGCTCGGCGGCCGCCGGGTGGGCGTCGAGGATCGCCTGCAACGCCGGGCTCGGCGCGACGCGGGCGAGTTCGTCACTCAGGCGCTGGACGACGGTGCGGTACTGGTCGGCGCTGATCCGGCCGCGGCCGTGCTCCAGACGGTCGAGCAGGTGGGCCAGGGTCAGCACCACCACCAGGTGGTCGGGAATGGCTTTCGATGGGGCGGCGTTCATGAGTTCGAAACTCCTCGTCATGGACTGATGCGGTCGAGAGGGATCGACCTCCTGGCTACCTATCTTGGGACGCTTGCCCGCGCTGCAAGGCGGCCGCGGCGCCGCTTGTATGCTCGCAACCATGAACGATGACCAGTTGCTGCGCTACTCGCGGCACATCCTGCTCGACGAACTCGGGGTCGAGGGCCAGCAGCGGCTGATGGCGTCGCACGCGCTCGTGATCGGCGCCGGCGGCCTGGGCTCGCCCGTGGCGCTGTACCTCGGCACGGCCGGGGTCGGCACGATCACCATCGTCGACCACGACACGGTGGACCTGACCAACCTGCAGCGGCAGATCGCCCACGACCTGTCGCGTATCGGCCAGCCCAAGGCCGCGTCGGCCGCGCAGAGCATCGCCGCCATCAACCCCGAAGTGCACGTGATCGCGCTGCAGCAGCGCGCCGACGCCGAACGGCTGGACAGGCTCGTCGCCGCGGCCGACGTGGTGCTCGACTGCAGCGACAACTTCACCACCCGCCATGCCGTCAATGCCGCCTGCGTGGCGCACGCCAAGCCGCTGGTGTCGGGCGCGGCGGTCACCTTCGACGCGCAGATCTCGGTCTATGACGTGCGCAGCGCCGGCGCACCGTGTTACGCCTGCATCTTCCCGCCCGACGCCGCCTTCGAGGAGGTGCGCTGCGCGACGATGGGCGTGTTCGCGCCGCTGGTGGGCATCATCGGCGCCATGCAGGCGGCCGAGGCGCTGAAGCTGCTCGCCGGCATCGGCAGCTCGCTCGCCGGGCGGCTGCAGATGCTCGATGCGAGAACGATGGAATGGAGCGAGATCCGCCTCGCGCGGCAGCCCAGTTGCCCCGTTTGCGCCGGGCGCCCGACCTGAATACGCGCGAGTCGCCACCCCGGCTCCAGGGAAACGGGCAGGGTTTAAGCTGCGCGCCATGAAACAACGAGACAACGGCGCGGACAGCCGGCACGGCGACCTCACCGCGCGCAACTTCCCGACCGCACAGCAAGAGGCCGAGGTCAGCACCCGGCAGCCGTCGCGCTACGACGGCCCCGAGAGTGCCTACCGCCTTGCCTTCACCGACACCGAGTTTCTGCTGCGCGAGGAGCTGCGGCCCGTGCGCATGCAGCTGGAACTGCTCAAGCCCGAGATGGTGCAGCAGGAACAGTCGATCGAGTCGACCATCGTCATCTTCGGCAGCGCGCGCATCGTCCCGTCCGACGTGGCGCAGCGGCTGGTGGCCGACGCCACCTCGTCCGGCGACGACACGGCCTTGCGCATGGCGCAGACCCACCTCGAAATGTCGCGCTACTACGACGAGGCGCGCCGCTTCTCGACCCTGATCACCGAAAAGTCGCGCGACCTGGCGACGCCCATCTACGTGGTGACCGGCGGCGGGCCCGGCATCATGGAGGCCGGCAACCGCGGCGCGCACGAGGTGGGCGGCAAGAGCATCGGGCTGAACATCGTGCTGCCCCACGAGCAGGCGCCCAACCCCTACATCACGCCGGAGCTGTGCTTTCAGTTCCATTACTTCGGCCTGCGCAAGATGCACTTCCTGATGCGCTCGATTGCGCTGGTGAGCTTTCCGGGCGGATTCGGCACCCTGGACGAACTGTTCGAGGCGTTGACCCTCATCCAAACCGGCAAATGCAGGCGTCGACCGGTGCTACTGTTCGGGCGCGATTTCTGGACGCGCCTCGTCAACTTCGACCTGCTGGTGGAGACCGGCATGATCAGCCCGATGGACCTCGAGCTGTTCCGCTTCGTCGAGACGGCTGAAGAGGCATGGAGCGTGCTGGAAGCGCACTACGGCTTCAGCCTGCGTGAAGACACCAAGGGCGACTACGCGGGCCACGTTTGAACCTGGGGCGACAAGAAGCGAATGAACACGAAGATCAGCGTCATCGGTGCGCCGACGGACATCGGCGCGGGCAGCCGCGGTGCCAGCATGGGCCCGGAGGCGCTGCGCGTCGCCAACATCGTGCCGGTGCTGCAAGGCCATGGCCTGGAGGTGATCGACCGCGGCAACCTGATTGGCCCGCCCAACCCCTGGTTGCCGCCGACTGAAGGCTACCGCCACCTGAAGGAAGTGGTGGCCTGGAACGAGGCCGTGCATGCGGCAGTGCATGCCGAGCTGAAGCTCGGCCGGCTGCCGGTGCTGCTCGGCGGCGACCATTGCCTCGGGCTCGGCTCGATCAGCGCGGTGGCACGCCACTGCCGCGAAACGAACCGCAAGCTGCGCATCCTGTGGCTTGACGCGCATGCCGACTTCAACACCAACATCCTCACGCCCAGCGGCAACCTGCACGGCATGCCCGTCGCCTGCCTGTGCGGCCACGGCCCGCAGGAGCTGATCGAGATCGGCGGCCACGTGCCGGCGATCAGCCCCAAGTGGATACGGCAGATCGGCATCCGCAGCGTGGACGCCGGCGAGAAGCGCTTCGTGCACGAGATGGATCTCGAGGTGTTCGACATGCGCTACATCGACGAGATGGGCATGCGCCACGCGATGGAGCTGGCGCTCGCGACGCTCGACGCCAACACCCATCTCCACGTGAGCTTCGACGTCGACTTTCTTGACCCCGACGTGGCGCCCGGCGTGGGCACGACCGTGCGCGGCGGGCCGACCTACCGCGAAGCCCAGCTGTGCATGGAGATGATCGCCGACACCGGCCGCCTCGCCTCGCTGGACGTGATGGAACTCAACCCGGCGCTGGACGTGCGCAACGCGACCGCCGAAGTGGCGGTGGACCTGATCGAGAGCCTGTTCGGCAAGAGCACCCTGATGCGCAAGTAGGATCCGGCGTCTCTCCGTGTCCGGCTGGTCGCATCTTTCCGGTACCTGTCTTTCTTACGGCAGGACGCAACCCCCTCATTCACGGGGGATCGGTGCGTATGGAGTGCAGCAGCGTGCGTGCGGCCTCCCTAGCCCACATGGGCCTTGTTTATGATTCCCCGGTCGGGAGCCACCCAGTCAAGAGGTGACTCATGAATCGTTCGTTATTGGTTTCCATGTGGGCAGTGACCGCCCTTCTCGCCGGTTGTGGCGGAGGCGGATCGGACAGCGGAACACCGCCGCCACCCCCAGCGCCAACCCCGCCGGCCCCTGCGCCAGCGCCGGCCCCCGCACCGTCGCCCGCGCCGGCACCCGCAACCAGCGTCAACGTGAATGCCGCGTGGCGCAATTTCCTCACCACAACCAACAGCTGGACCGTCACCGGAACGGCGAGCAACGGCAACACCTACTCCATTACCTTTGACACGGCGCCCGACATCAGCGAGGTGTTCCCGCTGACCGGCACGAGCTTTTCGACATCGAAGGCGAACGCGTTCCTGCTCATCGCCGGCCTGCCCACCAGCACCACCACGAGCCGCAGCTACTACAACCCCAGCACGTTCGAGGTGGCCGGAACCCGCAACAGGGTGGGCAACGAACCCGAGACCTGCAGCATCGCCATCGCGTCCGCCGCGCCGCCGACAACAGCCTCGATCGGGGCGAGCGGGCCGCTGCAGACGTTCAACGACCTCAACAGCTGCGTGCTGGCAAGCGCCAGCCAGACCGGCACTTCGGTCACCACCTGGTCGCTGCGGGACGATGCGGGAACAACCCTGTTCTGCCTGAACACCACGCAGCGAAACATGAGCAACGCCGTGCTGTTCGCCGAATCCGACTGCGTGCAGGTGGCAGCAGACGGAACACTGGGTCCGCGTGCCCTCGTGGACCTGACGCAGAACGTGCCGAGCGCGCTGACGCTGACCGCGAAGAACTACTGAGCAGCCTCAACCGGTGACGGGCTCGTCGCACGCCGAGCCTCGTCGCACGGACCGTTCATCTGGCGGAAAAGCCGCGGCTGCATCGCGTGGCCGTCGGCGAACAAGCCGCGGCGCCGCGCACGCGCCTCGTCCTCCTGCGCCGCATACGGACCGCCATGGCGCCGGTAGCGGTAGCTCCAGGCGTGGCCCTGCGCCACCATCCAGGCGCTGATGTCTTCGTCGCCCAGATGGATGTTGCCGAGGCTGCGCTGGTAGTCGTCTCTCGCGCGCGTGTGCACCTGCACCTGCCGCAGCAGCACCCGCTCGGCGAGCGCGGCGGCGGCTTCGGGGCCCCAGGGCTGGCAACGCTCGGGCGCGTCGATCCCCTGCAGGCGCAGCTTGAAAGGCTTGGCCGACGGATCGTCAGCGCGTAGCCACAGCGTGTCGCCGTCGCTCACGCGGGTCACGACGGCGGTGAAGGTGGCCGAGGCCGCCGCCAACGGAAGCGCCGCCAGCGCGGCGGCGAGGAGCGAAGTGCTCGGCAGTTTCATCGCGTGATTCTCGCGGCTATTGAACGCGCTTCAGCGGTCCGCCGCCTTCTCGGCATCGCGAATGATGCGTGCCAGCCG
>CAJPFZ010000091.1 GCA_905339355.1 Burkholderiaceae bacterium | reverse complement strand
GCCACGCGCCTGGTCTCGGCATTGAACCCGCGCGCGCGCCGCGCCGATGTCGCCAAGACCATCTACTACCGGCGCCGCAAGGGCACGCTTGCGGTGCTCGAGCAGCTGGTGGCCGACATGAGCGGCTGGAACGGCAAGGTCGTCGAGCAGTTCCGGCGTCTCGCGCGCATGCGCCACGGGCTCGACGGCGCGGCGCGCACCGGCCGCGTGACGCTGACGCCCGAAGGCGGCCTCGCCGATCTGCGCAGCGTGCGCGGCGCGCGCCTCGCCGGCGACCCTTTCGACGAGTTCCACTACACGCCCGAGACGAGGCGGCCCCGCGGCCGGCTCGGGCTGCGCGGCATCTGCACGCTCGGCTTTCACCTGTACCGGCTGCAGTCGGTGGAGTTCAACGGCGTGCTGCCTCGGCGCGTCAACAACCTCGCCGGTACGCGCGACGGCTTCACGATGGACCCGAGCGGCCGCGACGTGCCGCTGTTCGCGTCGGACGCGCCGCTGCACGATCTCTCGGTCTCCCCGACGCAGCCGCCGTCGCGCAACTGGGCCTCGTGGCGCAGCGCCGACGAGTGGGCGCTGCCGCGCGAGATCGACTGCCGGCTGCTCAATGAGGTGCTGCTGCAGATCGCCGACCAGGAGATCGCCTGGATCCTCAACGGCGCGCCCATCGCCAGCCTCATCGATCGGCAGAACGCGGCCGCCGACTTGCGCCGGCTCGTCGGGCAACGCTTCGCCGGCCGCGACGCGCTGCGCCGTGTGCTCGCCGGCATGCCCGAGTCCGCCACGCTGACGGCACCCGGCGTGCTCGCCGGCCTGTTCGAGCGCGCGCTCGGCGCCGAGTGCGGCAGCGCTGCGCTGCTGCCCGGTGCGAGTGGGGAGGCCGCCTTCGGCGAGCCCGCGATGCAGGTCGGCTTCCTGGCGGCGCCGCCTGTCGTTCGCGACCGCACGCGCGGCGCCAACCTCGAGACCTGGCCGACGCCGGTAGTACCCGAGGTCGACCTGCTGATCGATCCGGCGCGCGGGCGCTTTCTGTTCGACACCGGCGCGGCCGACCCGGACGACCTGCGCGTGCGCTACCGCGTCGGCATGGCGGGCCGCATCGGCGCCGGCGCGTTTGCGCGCGAGATCGAGCCGACGCCGGCGGCAGTTCACTGGCAGCAGCGCTCGTCGGCGGCGGGCATCCCCGCCAACGGCATCGCCGAGGTCGACGACAGCAGCAGCTTCGACAGCCCGCCCGACCAGCTCGCGGTCATCGACACGACCTTGCGTGCGGCCGAAGGACAACGCCCCTACCTGCGCCTGCTGGCCGACTGGCGCCTGGCTGCAGCCGGCAGCAACCGCACGCTGCTGCTCGACGGTCTGTGGATCGGCGCGCGCCCCGGCGGCAACCTGCGGCTCGGCGGCGACTGGAGCCGGGTGACGCTGCGCTATTGCACGCTCGACCCCGGTGGCCTCGACGCGATGGGTGGCGTGCTGCCGCCGTGCGAGCTGGTGGTCACCGGCACGATCGATGAACTGGTGATCGAGCGCTGCATCCTCCCGAGCCTGCGCCTTCAAGGCGTCAACGCCGGCATCGACCGCATCACCCTCAGCGATTCGATCGTCGACGCGAGCCGGCCGGGCAGCGCCGGCATCGCGGCGCCGCACAGCCACCTCGTGGTATCCCGCTGCACGGCCATCGGCGCGGACATCGACGCGCTGTGCATCGACGTCGAGTCGCTGAACGCCACCGACACGCTGGTCGCGGGCCGTGCCGACGTGACCGATCTGCAAAGCGGCTGCTTCCGCTTCGGCGCACGCGGGCCGCTGTCGCGTGTGCCCTACCCGTATGCCTCGCACATCGTCGACGACCTCGAACGGCTGTTCGCGTCTCGCCGCTTCGGCGACCCCGCGTACGCGACCCTGGCAACGCGCGCACCGGCCGCCTTGATGACCGGCTCGGAGATCGGCAGCGAAATCGGCGCCTTCTGCGACGAGCGCTGGCCGATCAAGTTCGACAGCCTGCGCACCAAGGTCGAGGAGTACATGCCGTTCGGGCGGCTGCCGGCCTACATCACGGAGAACTAGCCATGTCCACCATCGACCTGTCGCGCCACGCGACCGACCCGCGCAAGCACTACGCCGGCGTGCGCATGCAGCAGGGCCGCGTGCTGACCGACGACGACTTCAACGAGGCCGCCGCACTCGACGACGAGGAGCGGCGCCGCACGCGGCTGCATGCCATCGGCGCCTACGGCACGCCGGACGCGGGTTTCCTGCCGGCGAACTTCGGCGTGGTGGGCGGCAAGCTCGACTTCACGCTGTCCAACGGCCACCTCTACCTGGGCGGCCTGCGCCTGGAAATGGGGTCCGCGGACCGCTTCCTGCTGCAAAAGGACTGGCTCAACTTCGACCTCGTCAATGCACCCAACCCGCCGCCGAACGGGCAGAGCCGCACCGACCTGGTCTGGATCGAGGCGTGGCAGCAGCCGGTGACGGCCGTCGAAGACAGCGAGCTGTTCGAGGTGGCGCTCGGCGGGCCGGACACGAGCACCCGCTGGCGCACGATGCGCCGGGTGCATGTGGCGCAAGGCGTGGTCGACAGCGAGTGCGCCGACGCGTGGGCCGATGTCGCGGCCGGCTTCGTCGGCCTGGGCGTGGTCAATGCCGAGATGGAACTCGCGACCACCGCCCGCCTGACCGTGAGCTTCACCGCGCCGCCCGCGACAGGCGACCTGTGCTCCCCGCCGCAGGCCGGCGGCTACCTCGGCGCCGAGAACCAGGCGATCCGCGTGCAGATGGTCGACCCGACGCACTACACCTGGGGCTTCGACAACGCCGCGCCGCTGTACCGCGCGCAGCTGAGCGCCGACAACGGGCAGCTCGTGCGCCTGACGCTGCTGAACCAGCCCAAGGACGCGGTGCACTGGCCGCTGCGCGACCAGGTGGTCGAGCTGCTGCCGTGGTCGGCGGCGCTCGCCAACGGCGAACGCGTGGCCGAAGTCGCGGGCCACCTGTGCAAGGTGTCGGTGAGCTACAACCCCGACGACCACACGCTGCTGATCGACACGCCGGTGCCGGCAGGCTTCGGAACGCA
>CAJPFZ010000090.1 GCA_905339355.1 Burkholderiaceae bacterium | reverse complement strand
GCTGGCTCAAAAGAAAGTCACCAAAGAAAAGAGCCTCATGATTTGTCCTGAGAGGATGGCTGGGAAATACCTCTTGGCTAATCACGGGCGTGCTTGATCGTTGCACCTGAGCAGTCCACCCGCGGAAGGGTGTGCGCCGGGCACAGAGATCCTCAAACTTTTCAGGACCGCGACGGTGGCGGCTCGCGCTGCGCGCGTCGCCTGCCACGAGCGACTTGTAGGCACCGCACTCACCACACCCTTCCGCGGGTGGACTGCTCGAGGCAACGGGTCAGCACCGCAGTTGATTAGCCAAGAGGTATTACCCAGCCACCTGCTCTGTCCAAATCATCGGGCTCTTTTCTTTGGTGACTTTCTTTTGAGCCAGCAAAAGAAAGTTACCCGCCCGCCGGGGCGGGACCCGGCCTGCGTCGCAGTCAGACAACCCTACCCGAAATGACAAACGTAATGCAGCGTTTTAGTCACCTCGATATCGAACGAAGAATCCCCCGGCACCTCGAACGACTGCCCGCCCGCATAAGCAACCCATTCCTCGCGCCCCCCGAGCCGCACCCGGCACTCCCCCTCGACGAGCTCCATCACCTCCGGCACCCCCGTCTTGAACGTCAGCGTCGACGGAAGAATCACCCCCACGCTCTTCTTCGTCCCATCGGCCAGCTCGATGCCATGCGACACGCACTTGCCGTCGAAGTACACGTTCGCCCGCGGATTGATCCGCACTTGTCCGAGATCGGTCATCTCGCTCACTCCTCGTTCGTCAGTCGGGGCAGGTCGGAACCGCTGCCCGGCAGCAGCAATCCGGCCTTGGCGTAGGTCGCGAGCTTGGCGCGCGTGTCCTCGATGTCGAGGTTGCGCATCGTCAGCTGGCCGATGCGGTCCTGCGGCGAGAACGTGGACTCGCCTTTTTCCATCGTCAGCCGCTCCGGCTTGTAGCTGAGGTTCGGCGACTCGGTGTTGAGGATCGAGTAGTCGTTGCCGCGGCGCAGTTCGAGCGTCACCTCGCCGGTGACGGCGCGTGCCACCCAGCGCTGCGCGGTCTCGCGCAGCATGATCGCCTGCGGGTCGAACCAGCGGCCCTGGTAGAGCAGGCGTCCGAGCCGCCGGCCGTTGTCGCGGTACTGCTCGATCGTGTCTTCGTTGTGAATGCCGGTCACCAGCCGCTCGTAGGCGATGAACAGCAGCGCGAGCCCGGGGGCCTCGTAGATGCCGCGGCTCTTGGCCTCGATGATGCGGTTCTCGATCTGGTCGCTCATGCCCAGGCCGTGGCGCCCGCCGATGCGGTTGGCTTCCATCAGCAATTCGACCAGGTCGGTGAATTCGCGTCCGTTGAGCGCCACCGGACGGCCCTCGTCGAAGCGCACCGTCACCGTCTCACGCTTGACCTCCACCTCGTCGCGCCAGAAGGCCACGCCCATGATCGGCTGCACGATCATCACGCCGCTGTCCAGGCGTTCGAGATCCTTCGCTTCGTGGGTGGCACCCAGCATGTTGGAGTCGGTCGAGTAAGCCTTCTCGGCCGACATCTTGTAGGCGAAGCCCGCCTTCTGCATGAAGGCCGACATCTCCGCGCGTCCGCCCAGCTCGTCGATGAAGGCCTGGTCGAGCCAGGGCTTGTAGATCCGCAGGGCAGGGTTGGTCAGCAGGCCATAGCGGTAGAAGCGCTCGATGTCGTTGCCCTTGAAGGTGCTTCCATCGCCCCAGATGTCGACGGCGTCCTCCTTCATCGCGGCCACCAGCATGGTGCCGGTGACGGCGCGCCCGATCGGCGTCGTGTTGAAGTAGGTGACGCCCGCGGTCGAGATGTGAAAGGCGCCGCACTGCAGCGCGGCGAGGCCCTCGCTCGCGAGCTGCGCGCGGCAGTCGATCAGCCGCGCCTTCTCGGCCCCGTACTGCATCGCGCGGCGCGGAATGTCGTCGTAGTCGGGCTCGTCGGGCTGGCCCAGGTTGGCGGTGTAGGCGTAGGGAATGGCGCCCTTGTTGCGCATCCAGTGCAGCGCAGCGCTGGTGTCCAGGCCGCCGGAAAACGCGATGCCGACCTTCTGGCCGGAGGGGAGATGCTGGAGGATGGTGGTCATTGTGCGAATGGAAGCGGGGACGAAGCTTTGGGGCGGTGCAGCGCACGCCGGCCCGTATTTTCGTTCCTTTCCGGCACAAGCCGGGCTTTTGCGGGGCCTGACGTGTGCACGAGCCCTACAGCGCGACCGTCAAATGACGAAGTCCCTTGCATCCCGCGACCTCCTGCGACGCTGCCGCCAACGCCACACGATGGTCTCCCGCTCCGCGACGATCACGCCAGTTTCCCGGCCCGGCTCGCAGGCGGTGCTCGCACGCCTGTTCGACGTGAGCAACGAGCCGATGACGGTCACCGAGCTGGCCTCTGGCGTGCTGGTCAATGTCAATGCCGCCTTCGAGCGGCTGACCGGCTATGTGGCCGTGGAGCTGGTGGGACGCCGCGCACTCGATTTCGACCTGTGGGCCGATCCCAGGTTGCGCGAGCGCTACGTGCAGCGCCTGCGCGCCGAGGGGCGGGTCGACGACTTCGCGGCGGTGTTTCGCGCCAGGAACGGCCAGACGCTGCCGCTCGAGGTGTCGGCCGTCGTGTTCGAGCAGGACGGCGTGGACTATCTCGTCGCCGGGTTGCGCGACGTCAACGCGCGCGACCGGCGTGCGCTGCAGTACGAGGCCATCCTCGACAACGCCGTCGTCGGCATCGCATTCACCCGCGACCGCGTGTTCCAGCACGCCAATCCGCGCTTCGAGGAGATGTTCGGCTGGCCGGTGGGCGGCATCGCCGGGCAGCCGGGGCGCGTCGTGTGGGCCAGCGACGAGGCGTATGCGGCGATCGGACGTGCCGCCGGACCGCTGCTGATGAGCTCGGCCGTCTTCGAGGGCGAGTTCGAGATGGCGCGGCGCGACGGCAGCACCTTCTGGGCCAGCATCCGCGCGCGAGCCATCGACCCGCTGCAGCCCGTGACGGGCGGCTCGATCTGGATCATCGACGACATCACCGAGCGCCGCAGCGTCGAGCAGGCGCTGGCGGCTGCGAAGGAGCAGGCCGAGGCGGCGAGCAAGGCCAAGAGCGAATTCCTCGCCAACACCAGCCACGAGATCCGCACGCCGTTGAACGGCCTGCTTGGCCTGGTGCGCCTGGCGCTCGCGCCGGGCATCGAGCGCGCCAAGCAGCGCGAGTATCTCGAGCGCATCCAGGACAGCGCGGAGGCGCTGGCCGGCACCATCTCCGACATCCTCGACCTGTCCAAGATCGAGGCCGGCCGCCTGTCGCTCGAGCACCTCGTCTTCGACCTACACGCGATGCTCAACACGCTGCGCAATGCCTACTCGGATCTCGCGGCCGCCAAGGGGCTTGGCTTTCGGCTCGAGATCGGCGAGGGCGTGCCGCGCTGGATCAACGGCGACCCGGTGCGCGTGCGGCAGATCCTCGGCAACTTCACCAACAACGCGCTCAAGTTCACCGAGCGCGGCACAATCGGCGTGAAGGTGGCGGCCCTGCCCGGGCAGCGGCTGCGCATCGAGGTGAACGACACCGGGCCGGGCGTGGCGGCCGCGCTGCTGCCGCGACTGTTTCAGCCGTTCTCGCAGGCAGACAGCTCGACCACGCGCCAATACGGCGGCACCGGCCTCGGGCTCAACATCTGCCGCCAGCTTGCCGAGTTGATGGGCGGCGAGGTCGGCGTGGTCAGCACGCCCGGCGAAGGGAGCTGCTTCTGGGCCGAGCTGCCGGTCGAGGTGGCCGCGGCACAGCGCGAGCGCCACGAACAGCGCGACACCGCCATCGACACGCTGCGCGGCGCGCGCATCCTGCTGGCGGAAGACAACGCCGTCAACACGCTGGTGGCCGAGGCGATGCTCAGGCAATGGGGCGCCAAGGTGAAGTCGGTGAGCAACGGCGCCGATGCGCTCGAAGCGGTGCAGCGGGCGCACGGCGGCTTCGACGCGGTGCTCATGGACCTGCAGATGCCGGTGCTGAGCGGAATCGACGCCACCATCGCGATCCGCCAGCGCTATAGCCCGAGCGAGCTGCCGATCATCGCGTTGACGGCCGACGTGCTGGTGTCCGAACGCGAGGCCGCGCTGCACCACGGCATGAACGACTTCCTGTCCAAGCCCATCGATCCCGACCGGCTGGCCCAGGCGCTGGCGCGCTGGGTCCGGCGTGCGCGTCGCAGCCACGCCGCGCGCACCGACGACAAGCGGAATTCCGTCACGTAAACACGCTCCCCGCCCATTCGCCGCGGCACCGACGCAGACTGCGCGCGGGGCTCGCCGGTTAAGCTCAAACGGGGCGATTGCCCGCCGCCGCCAATCCGTCAATGCTTCCTCTACAACCTGCCCTGTCCAGCGGCGTGCCGATGGCGCCGGCGGACGAACACGACGCGCTGCCGGCCGGCACGCGCTTCGGCGAGCTCGAGATCCTGCGGGTGCTGGGCATCGGCGGTTTCGGCATCGTCTACCTCGCGCACGATCACGCGCTGGAACGCGAGGTCGCACTCAAGGAATACATGCCGGCGTCTCTCGCCGGGCGCGGCAAGGGGCAGATGGTGTCGGTTCGTTCCGGCGCGCACACGGCCACCTACGCGCTGGGCTTGCGCTCGTTCGTCAACGAGGCGCGGCTGCTGGCGCGCTTCAACCACCCGTCGCTGGTCAAGGTCTACCGCTTCTGGGAGGAGAACGCCACCGCCTACATGGTGATGCCCTACCTGCAGGGGCGCACGCTGCGCGACGTGAGGCGCGCGATGACGGTGTCGCCGAGCGAAGGCTGGATCCGTTCGGTGCTCGATCCGCTGCTCGACGCGCTGGAGCTGCTGCATCGCGAAGACGTCTATCACCGCGACATCGCCCCCGACAACGTGCTGCTGCCGCCCGGCCAGCCGCCTGTGCTGCTGGATTTCGGCGCCGCGCGCCATGCCATCGGCGACCGCACGCACACCTTCACGGCCATCCTGAAGCCGAGCTACGCGCCGATCGAGCAGTACGCCGAATCGGTGCACCTGCGCCAGGGCCCCTGGACCGACCTGTACGCCCTGGGTGCCGTCGTCTTCTACCTGCTGCGCGGCGAGCCGCCGCCGCCGGCCACGGCCCGCGCGGTGCAGGATGACGAGCCCCTGCTGCCGCCGCACGACAACCCCGAGGTGTCGCCGTCATTCCTGGCCGCCATCGAGTGGGCGTTGGCGGTTCGGCCAACGGAGCGGCCACAGCATGTGGGCGAACTGCGCGACGTGCTGGCCGGCCGCGCCATCGTGCCGCCGGCCACTCGCGGCGCCGGCAGCAGTCCGCAGCGCACCGTGATCACGGCGCCGCCGCAGCCGGGAACCTTCGTGCCGACGATGCCCTTGGCTCACGGCGCGATGCAGCGCACGCAGATCGAGCTGCCTCGCTCGGCCACCGTGCCGCAGGCCGGCTTGCCGCAGTCCACGTACCAGTCGCCCGACACGACCGTGATGCCTGCCACGCCGACGATGGAGCCCAACACCACGCCGCGCCCAAAGATGTGGGCCCTGGCGGGGCTCTCCGGCGTGTTGGGCGTCATTGCGGCAGCCTGGGCACTGGGCGGTGGCCCGGGCGAATCGGCCGGGGCGCCGCAGGCGGCCATGATCACGGAGGTCATCGAACCGGCTGCGGCGCAGCCGCTCGCGGCCGCCTCGGTGCCGCAGGCGCCGGCGAGCAACGCAGCGGTTGCTGCGCTGGCTCAGCCGTCGCGCGAGAAGGCGACGCGCGGCGACGCGCAAGCACGGCCGACGCCGCGGCCATCCCGATCCGGCACCGCCGCGCCGGCACCGGCGAGTCCCCGCGAGGCCTGCGGCACCCGCCGCTTCCTCGCGCTCGCGTTGTGCATGGAGCAGCAGTGCGAGACGCCGCGCTACCAGGACCATGCGCAGTGCGAGAGCGTGCGCGCGATGGTGCAGCGCCGCCGCCTGGGCGACAACGTCAACTGAAGCTGCCCGCTCGCCCTGGCTAGGGTTTGCCCCTTGCCGCGGCGTCGCGCAGGCGGCATCGCATCGGCGCGGCTTCGGATATATCGCAAGGCTGGTCCACAGCAAAGGAAGTCCTTGTGCCGAACGTCCCCGCGGATCGTCCTCACTTCAAGCATTGGCCGCAGCGCATGCCGCGCGAGCTGGTGGTGCCCGAGACCTCCTTGTGGGTCAACCTCGAGGTGGCGGCGAAGCGCTACCCGGACAAGGCGCTGTACGTCTTCTTCGGCCGCGAACTGACCTTCTCGCAGGCGCATGCGCAGGCCGAGGCGGTGGCCGGCTGGCTGCAAAGCGTGGGCGTGGGTGCCGGCGACCGCGTGCTGCTGTACATGCAGAACTGCCCGCAGTATGCGGTGGCGTACTACGCCATCCTGCGCGCCAACGCGGTGGTGGTGCCGGTCAACCCGATGAACCGCGCCGACGAGCTGACGCACTACATCACCGACGCCGGCGCGCGCGCGGCCATCTGCAGCGCCGACCTCGCCGGCATCGTCGCCGAGGCCAATGCGCTGGTGCCCGATGACGAACGGCTGCAGCAGGTGCTCGTCACGCGCTACGGCGATGCGATGCCCGACGGCCCCGTCGACGCGGCAATCGCCCCGCCGCCCGCGATGGACAGCTGGCTGCGCAGCGACCCGCCGCTGCCGCCCGGCCATTCGCGCTGGAACGAGGTCATCGCCATGCAGCGCGTGCCGGGGCCGCACACCGCGCAAGCCGACGACCTGGCGCTGCTGCCCTACACCTCGGGCACGACGGGCAACCCCAAGGGCTGCATGCACACCCACCGCACGCTGATGCACAACGTGGTCGGCGGAGGCGTCTGGGGCTACGCCGGTGCGGAGGCGGTGAGCCTGGGCGTGGTGCCGATGTTCCACATCACCGGGATGATGTACGGCGTGCTCGGGCCGGCGTTCACCGGCAGCACCGTCGTGCTGATGCCGCGCTGGGACCGCGAGCTCGCTGGACGGCTGATCTCGGCCTACCAGGTGACGCACTGGACCTGCATCCCGACGATGATCATCGACCTGTTCGCAAGCCCCAACTATGCGAGCTTCGACCTCACCAGCCTGCGCTACCTGAGCGGCGGCGGCGCGGCGATGCCGCACGCGGTGGCCGAGCGGCTGCGCGACGAATTCGGGCTCACGTTCGCCGAGGGTTACGGCCTGACCGAAACCGCCGCCCCGAGCCACGCCAACCCGCCCGAGTCGCCCAAGCTGCAGTGCCTGGGCATGCCGATCTTCGGCGTCGATTCGCGCATCGTCGACCCGCTCACGCTGCAGGAGATGCCGGTGGGCGAGGTCGGCGAGATCATCACGCACGGCCCGATGGTCTTCAAGGGCTACTGGCGGCACCCCGAAGCGACCAAGGCGGCCTTCGCCGAATTCGAAGGCCGCAGCTTCTTTCGCACCGGCGATCTGGGGCGCATGGACGAAGACGGCTACTTCTTCATCACCGACCGGTTGAAGCGCATGATCAACGCGAGCGGCTTCAAGGTCTGGCCGGCCGAGGTCGAGCTGCTGCTCTACAAGCACCCGGCGGTGCAGGAGGCCTGCGTCATCGCGGCGCGCGACGCCTACCGCGGCGAGACGGTGAAGGCGCTGATCGTGCTGCGCGCGCAGGCGCGCGGCAAGACGAGCACCGACGACATCGTCGCCTGGTCGCGCGAGCACATGGCGGCCTACAAGGTGCCGAAGATCGTCGAGTTCGTCGACGCGCTGCCGAAGTCGGGCTCGGGCAAGGTCATGTGGCGCCAGCTGCAGGACGAGCAGGCGCGGCGCGACGCGGCGTGATCGTGCAGTCTGGGCTCAGAGCCGCAGCTCGAACCCGGCCTCGGCCGCCACGCGGCCGTTGACCAGCAGCTCGACACGGTGTGCGCCGGAGAAATAGCGGCGCGTCGTGATGAGCTTCACCGCATGGGTCTTGCGCAGCGCGCGGGTCTCGCCGGCGGCGAGCTGCAGCGTCCAGCCCTTGAAGACCTTGGGCGACGTGGATCCGTTCGCCTTGACGTGATGCACTGCGTAGTCGATCACGAGAGGCTGCTCGCGCTTCGCGCGGGACGAGAGCGTCACCTCGAGTGTCAGGCTGTCGCCGAGCTGGATCCGCCGCGGGGCCACTGACAGCAGCGCCTCGCCGCGCAAGGGGGCACCGAGGCCCCAGGCCTGCAGCACGCGCGCGTTACCGCCCTTGATGAGGCTGCGGCTCGCATGGCGCAGCAGCGCCCGCCGCTCGGGCGACGCACCGGGCAGGTGGCGCTCCAGCCAGTCGGCCAGCAGGTGCGGATGATCCTTGGCGATGTCGTTCAGGTGGTTGGCGACGCTGCGCCGCACGTACTCGCTGTCGTCGTCGAGCAGCGCCTCCAGCAGCGGCAGGGTCGGCGACGGGTCGGCGATCAGGCCCTTCAACTGCAGCCCCCAGGGCAGGCGCGGGCGGCTGCCTTCGCTGACCAGTCGCCGCACGTGCTCGTTCGGGTCTTTCGTCCAGCGCGAGAGCGTCGCATAGGTCAGCGCCGGATGCTGCACGATGAACGGGCGGATCGCCCATTCGGCGGTGAAGCGCTGCGTCAAGTTCTTCAGCAGCGCGAGCGCGCGTTCGGGGCTGGCGAGCCCGCGCCGTGCGACGTATTCGCCCACGGGCCAGAGCGCCCAGCCTGCGAGACCGTCCTCGAAGGCCGCATCGAGCAGCTGCGCCGCGGCGGTAAAGTCTTCCGGCAGGCTCGCTTCGAGCGCGTCGGCGATCTGCATCGCGCGTGCCTTGAGCTCCAGCTCGTCGAGTCCGGGCAGCGCGATCGACTTGAAGCGTTCGCTGCGGAAGCTGCGGCTGGCCCGCCGCAGGCGCTTGTCAAGGTCGGCAACGACGCTGTCGTTGAGGAAGTTCTTGAAGGGTTCGGCCATCGGCCGATTGTCATCCCGCCGTCGCCGCCTGCGAACGCTCTGCGAGCATGAAGACGGCCACTGCGTCGACCAGCTGCTGGGCCTGCACCTTGAGGCTCTCGGCAGCGGCGGCCGACTCTTCGACGAGCGCCGAGTTCTGCTGCGTCGCCTGATCCATCTGGCTCACGGCCTCGCCGACCTGCTCGACCCCGGTGCTCTGCTCGATGCTGGCCGCCGTGATCTCCCCCATGATGTCGGTCACGCGCCGGATCGAGTCGACGACTTCGCGCATCGTGACGCCGGCCTGGTTCACCAGCGCGCTGCCCTGCTCGACGCGCTCGACGCTGTCGGAGATCAGCGTCTTGATCTCCTTGGCCGCTTCCGCGCTGCGCTGCGCGAGGTTGCGCACCTCGGACGCCACCACGGCAAAGCCACGGCCCTGCTCGCCGGCGCGCGCCGCTTCGACCGCGGCGTTGAGCGCCAGGATGTTGGTCTGGAAGGCAATGCTGTCGATCACGCTGATGATGTCGACGATCTTCTTGGAGCTGTCGTTGATGCCCCTCATCGTGTCGACGACGCGTCCCACGACTTCGCCGCCGCTCACCGCCACGGTCGATGCGCCGATGGCCAGCTGATTGGCCTGCCGCGCGTTGTCGGCGTTCTGCTTGACCGTGCCGGAAAGCTGTTCCATCGAAGCGGCGGTCTGCTGCAGCGCGCTCGCCTGCTCCTCGGTGCGCGAGCTGAGGTCGAAGTTGCCCTGCGAAATCTGCGCAGATGCCGTCGCCACGCTCTCGGCGTTCTGGCGCACGCCGGAGACCACCCGGCTCAGGCTGTCCTTCATGGCGCCCAAGGCCTGCAACAGCTTGGCGACCTCGTCACGACCCTCGACGCGGATCGCCTGCGTCAAGTCGCCGCGCGTCATGGCTGCCGAGACCTCGACCGCGTGATCGAGCGAGCGCGAGATGCCGCGTACCAGGAAGGTGCCGAACAGCACCGCGAAGGCAAGACCCACCGCGATCGCCAGCACCGCCGCATTGCGGATCGTCGTGTAGCGCGCCACGGCGGCTTCGTAGGACTTGCGGCCTTCGCTCAGCTGCAGGGCCATCAAGTCACGGATGCCTTCGCCGACGGGCAGGTAGAGCGGGCGCACGGCGTCCACGACCAGCCGCTGCGCTTGCGTCAAGTCGTTGGCGCGCAGCGCGGCAACCGTCGGATTCAACCCCTCCACCACGAAGCGTTTGCGGCTCTCCGCGAAGCGAGTGGCGAGCGCACTCTCCTCCGGCGACAGCGCGGAGGACTGATAGGCCTCCCACACCTTCGAGATGGCCGCGATGTTGGCTTCGATTTCCTTGGTGTTGCGGGCGATGTCCTCCGGGGTCGGCGTGACCAGGGTGACGGCGATGGCCAGCCGGTTGCGCAGCAGGCGTTCCTGAATCTCCGCCACCTGGCCCATGGGAATGGTGCGGTGTTCGTACACCGACAACAGCGCATCGTTGGCGCGCGAGATGCCTAGCAGGCCGATCCCGCCGATGCCGAGAAGGAGCACGGACAAGGCGCCGATCAGAACGATCAGGCGTGTGGAGATCTTGAACTGGTTCATCGTCTTTCATGTATCGCTGGCGAGACGGCTTGCCGTTGCGGAGCACGGCGCTTGGCATCCGCCCCTCGACCGTCTCATCGAGGCGCGCTGTCGGTGTTACGGCCAGCAGTTACAAAACTTGAGTTCGAAGGGCACAGGGTTTGCCCGTTTTTCGTATCGCCCCGTTTCGGGGCAGCACGACGAAAGGAGCCGGCATGACCCCGACATGGATTCTTCTCGCCGACGAGGGGCGCGCACGCATCCTGGAGATGCAGGCACCGGGCAAGGACTTGTCCGAAATTGAAGAAATGACCGACGCGGCGGCGCATGCGGACAATGCCGACCTGCGCCGAGACGCCTATGGGCGCCGGGGCGGCGACGACTTGCGCATGGGCGGCAACGCCACCACGTCGGCCGGCGAGGAGAAGCTCGACCACGAGGCCGAGCTGTTCGCGCGGCGCGTCGCCGAACGCCTGTCGCAGGCGCACGCGCAAGGCCGCTTCGAGCGCCTGCGCATTGCCGCCGCGCCGCGCTTC
This sequence comes from Burkholderiaceae bacterium, assembly GCA_905339355.1. Classification (GTDB taxonomy): domain Bacteria; phylum Pseudomonadota; class Gammaproteobacteria; order Burkholderiales; family Burkholderiaceae_C; genus Albitalea. The sequence continues at coordinate 10,017 of CAJPFZ010000090.1, read as the reverse complement.
CTGGGCCGGCTGCGCAAGGTGCTGACGCCGCAGGTGGCCGGCGCCGTGATCGATGAGATCGACAAGGACTTGCTGCAGTTCAACCGGCGCGAACTGACCCTGCGTCTGTGCCCGGACGGGCAGAACGGCTGAGCCGCCGGCCCCGCGCGGAAGACACGGCAGTCAGAAGCGAGAGCCCGGCTCGCGAAGAAACGCGATCTCGTCGGCGGTGGACTCCCGCTCGAGAAGATCGTTGCGGTGCGGAAAGCGTCCGAAGCGCTCGATGACGGCGCGGTGCCGGTGGGCGTAGTCGAGCATCTCCTGCACCAAGGGCGAGTGCGCGGCCAGTGCGGTGAACAAGCGCACCGCCTCGTCTTGCGCGGCGAGTTCCTCCGCGTGCTCGAACGGCAGGTAGACGAAGGCGCGGCCGAGCGGCGGCAGCTGCAGGTCCTGGCCGGCCGCCACCATGGCACGCGCTGCGGCCAGCGCCAGCGCGTCACCCGCGAAGGCCCGTGCGCTGTCGCGGAAGATGTTGCGGGTGAACTGGTCCAGCAGCAGGATGCGCGCCAGCGCCGTGTCGCTCTGGCGGGCCCAGTCATGCAGTTCGCCGGCGAGCGCCTGCTCGACCAGCGGGCCGAAGCGTTCGGCGATGAGGGCGTCGAAGGCCGGATCCTTGCGAAACCATTCGGCGCGCGGCGCGTCGCCGGCGCCGAACCAGAAGTCCAGCACCGCCGCCGCTTCGGCGTTGTTCGACGCGGCGTTCATCGGCCGAGCTGCTGCCACAGATAGCTGAACTCCAGCGCCTGCAGGTGCGCGCGCTGCTCGTTGTCGGCCGCGCCGCCATGGCCGCCTTCGATGTTCTCGTAGTACAGCGGGTCGTGGCCGAGCGCCAGCATGCGCGCGACCATCTTGCGTGCGTGCGCCGGGTGCACGCGGTCGTCGCGCGTCGAGGTGGTGAACAGCACCCGCGGGTAGGCCGCATCCTTCCTGACCTGGTGGTAGGGGCTGTAGGTCGAGATGTAGGCCCACTCCTCGGGCTTGTCGGGGTTGCCGTATTCGGCCATCCACGAGGCACCGGCCAGCAGCTGGTTGAAGCGCCGCATGTCGAGCAGCGGCACCTGGCAGACGACCGCGTTGAAGAGTTCGGGCCGCTGCGTGAAGACGGCGCCCACCAGCAGCCCGCCGTTGCTGCCGCCCTGGATGCCGAGGTGGCGCGGCGAGGTGACCTTCTGCGCGATCAGGTCTTCGGCCACCGCGATGAAGTCGTCGAAGCTGCGCTGGCGCTTGTCTTTCAGCGAGGCCTGGTGCCAGGCGGGGCCGAACTCGCCGCCGCCGCGGATGTTGGCCACCACGTAGACGCCGCCGCGCTCGTACCAGGAGCGGCCGATGCCGCCGGAGTACCAGGGGTTGAGCGAGACCTCGAAGCCGCCGTAGCCGTACAGCAGTGTCGGGTTCTTGCCGTCGGCCTTGGCGCCGCGCGGCCAGACCACGAAGTAGGGCACGCGCGTGCCATCCTTCGAAACGGCGAAGCGCTGCTCCACGCGCATGCCGCCGGCGTCGAACATCGGCTTGCGCGACTTCAGCAGCTCGCGCTTGTCGCTGCCCGCCGTGGCAAGGAAAAGCGAATCGGGCGTGAGGAAGTCGGTGTAGGTCATCAGGTACTGGTTGGCGAGCGGATCGTCCTTGATCAGCTCGTCATGCAGGCCGCTGACGCCCAGCGTGCCGGGGAAGGGCGCCTTGATCTCGCTGAAGGCGAACTCGCCGCCGCGCTTGTGCCATTGCTCGAGCTTGCTCGCCACGTTGTCCAGCACATCGACGATGACGTGGTCGCGCGTGGTCGTGTAGCCCGAAAGCGAGCGTGTCGCGGTCGGCGTGAACAGGGCGCGCAGCTTGCGCTCGCCTTTCAGATACGCAGCGGCGTCGGTGTGCAACAGCGAGCCGGCCGGGAAGGTGGTCTCGCCGAGCTTCCAGTCGCTGCGCAGCGTGATCAGCAGCGTGTCGCGCATGAACGCCGGCGAGGCATCGAGCGGCAGGTCCATCTTGACCAGCTTGTCGCCTTCGAGCAGGAAGTGTTCGGCGCGATAGAAATCCAGCGAGCGCACGAACAGCGTGCGCGGGAAATCCGGCGTGCGGTCGACCGAGACGCCCGCGGCGACGTCCTGCTTCTCGGCCTCGAAGACCGTCACCGCCTCGGCGAGCGGCGTGCCGCGCTTCCAGCGCTTGATGACGCGCGGATAGCCCGAGTCGGTCATCGAGCCGGGGCCGACGTCGGTGGCCACGTAGACCGTGTTCTCGTCGATCCAGCTGATGCTGGACTTGGCTTCAGGCAGCACGAAGCCGTCGTTGATGAAGCGCTTGTCGACCGCATCGAATTCGCGCACGACCTTCGCGTCGGCACCCCCACGCGACAACGACACCAGGCAGCGGCGGTACTGCGGGCCGAAGCAGTTGGCACCGCCCCAGACCCAGTTTTCGCCTTCGGCCTTGCCGAGCGCGTCCAGGTCGATCAGCGTCTCCCATGCGGGCTCGCGCTTGCGGTATTCGGCGAGGGTCGTGCGGCGCCACAGGCCGCGCTTGTGGGTCTCGTCCTGCCACAGGTTGTAGAGCCAGTCGCCGCGGCGCGAGACGTAAGGGATGCGGTCCTTGGAGTTCAGCACGTCGAGCACCTGGCTGCGAATCGGTGCGTACTCGGGCCGGGCGGTGAGCTCCTTCTGCGACTGGGCGTTGCGTTCGCGCACCCAATTCAGCGCCTTCTCGCCTTGCACCTCCTCGAGCCACAGGAAGGGGTCGTCGATGGCTGTGGCGGTGGGTGGCGAATCGGACATGGCGTGAGGGGCGGCGAGGGTCAGCACAAGGGCGAGGCACAGAGCCGCGCGGCGAGGCAAGAGACGTTGCATGGGCAAGGCGGGTTGGCACGCGGCGGCTGCCGCGCGTGCGGCGATTCTGCCGCGGGTTGCACGTTCGATCACACCTCAGACGTGCAGCGATTGGGTCTCCGGGTGCCGGCGCATGTAGCCGCGCACGTACGAGCATCTCGGATCGACCTTGAAGCGATGCTTGCGTGCATGCTCGAGCGCGGCGCCGACGAGTTCGGCGGCGATGCCGCGGCCTTCGAGCGGCGCAGGTACATGGGTATGCGTCATCACCATGACGCCGTCGACGAGGTGGTAATCGGCGACACACTCCATGCCGTCGACGGTGCTTTCGAAGCGGCTTTGTTCGGTGTTGTGCTTGACCTTGGTCTGCATCGGGTGGGATCCTTCATCAAGAGGGCGCGGACACATCCGATTGTGGCCAAGGCAAAAGGCCCTGCCGGGTGCAGTGTCCTGCCCACTCGCGCTTCTCAGCTCGCGCCATAGAGCTGTTGCGGCGTGATCTCCACCGAGCGTTCGCCGTCGCCCACCCAGATATGCCCGTCCTGCACCGTCACCTGTACGTGCATCGTGCGCTGCGCGAGGCCGGCCAGCGCCTGGCTCTGCTCGGCGGGCACCTGCCACACGGCGAGGTTGCTCGCGCGGGTGATCTTGGTCGCGACCCCGGCCCACCAGATCGGCGTGCTCGCGCTGAAGCCGTACACGCTCACCCGCTGCGCACGCGAACTCGCGCGCATCATGCGTTTCTCGTCGGGCTGGCCGACGTCGATCCACTGCACGATCTGATCGGTCAGGTCCTTCTGCCACAGCGCGGGTTCGTCGGTGTCCCACAGGTCCTTGGCGAAGTCGAGCGCGCCGTGGTCGTTGCTGGCCGGCGCGTTGAGCGCAAAGGCGAGCAGCCGGATCATCATGCGTTCATCGGTCTCGGACGGGTGGCGCGCCAGCGTCAGCGCGTGGTCGCCGTAGATGCTGCGGTCCATGTCGGCGAGCTGAACGTTGGCCTTGTAGATGGTGGCTTTGAGTGCCATGGGCGGTCTCGGTGGGGTGCCGATGATTAGACCAGAGGGGGAGAGCCGAGCCCGCAGCCACAATGGAGGCCAAGGAGATTGCCCGATGAGCCTGAAGAAAACCGACCTCGCCAAGAACCTCGCGCTGAAGATCAGCGGCCAGATGAAGGCTGCGGGGGTGCCCGGACGCTTCGCCCAAGGTTCCGCTGAAGTGATCGATCGCAAGGAACAGCGGCGCCGCGATGCCGCGGCCGGCCTGGTGCCGTTTGCCTGCAAGCTGCCGTCCGAGCTGGTCAAGCAGCTCAACTCGCGCGCCGCGGCGCACGACGGCGGGCTCAATGCGCTGGTGGCGCAGCTGCTGCAGCGCGGACTCGCGGCTGGCGGGGAAGCTCGCGCGCAATGAGCCGCCTGGGGATGAGAGGACTGCCCCTCAGCGCCCCATCAGGCCCTTGACGCGATCGCCGATCGACTGCAGCACGCGCTCGAAGGCGAGGCTCGCGACCAGCCGTTGGCTGATGGCGCGCGCCACCACGTCGCCCAGCTGCGCCGGCGTGAGGCCGCCCTGTGCGCGGCCGAGCTGGCGCAGGCGAATGTTGGGCAGCGTGGCCGAGACCGACTGGCCGAGCAGTGCCGGCGCCGTGGCATGCGCGCGGGCGTTGCGGATGATGAGCTCGTCGACGATCAGCCTGCGCTTGGGCGCGGCACTGTCGGCGCCGCGGGTCGGTGCATCGCCCGCGAGCGCGCGGGCGATGTTCCGCTGTATCGCCTCGAAGTTGGTCGAGGCCTCGCCCTTTTCATAGTTCAGGTCGGGCGCTTCGATGACGATGCGCTTGACGTGCACCACCGGGTCGGTGAGCGTTCGAACGTCGACTTCGACCTCGATCACGCCCACCTTCAGCGCGTAGGGCGTGCGAAAGCCGCGCGGGTTGCCGACCGTCAGCCCGAGCACGCGGCCGATGCCGTCGCTGCTGCGCAGCTGCACCGAGTCGACGCTGACCTTGGCCTGCGTCATCTGGCTGCCGTAGTGCTGCACGGCACGCTTGATGATCGCGTCGAGCTGGCCGAACAGCCAGTAGGCGCCACCGGCGATCAATGCCGCCGCGGCGAGCAGACTGCCTTGCAGCCAGCGGCGGCGCGAGGGATTCATGCCATCCTCGTGTGCGCGATGCGGTTCAGGGCTTCTCGGCCACCGCCTTCAGGTTGGCGAGCCCCGCCTCGAAGTCTTTACCTACCATGCCGTCGGCGCCGAGCGCCATCCAGCGGAACAGCGGGTTGCTGCCCATGTCGCCGTTCATCGTCCAGGTGACGCGGGTGGCGTTGCCGTCGGGCACGAAATCCAGTGCGCCGCTCGAGGTGGTGCCGAAGTCGGGGAAGTAGAGGTCAAAGGCCACGCGGCGCGCCGGGTCGGTGGCGGTGAAGGTCATCTGGCCGTCGCCTTCGCTCTTGCTGCGCCAGCTCCACTTGGCGCCCGTGCCGCTTTCAGGGCCGCTGTATTCGATGTGCATGTTGGGGTCGCGGCGATTCCACACCGACCATTGTTTCCATCCGCGCGGGTCGGCGACCAGGGCATAGACCTTGTCGGCCGGTGCGTTGATCGTGATGCTGCGCGAGACGGTGAACTTGGGCGACAGCAGGTAGCCGCCCAGCACCAGCACGGCGATCATCGCCAGCACGACCATCAGGATCCACTTCAGCACCTTCATGCACTTCCTCCTCGTTCGAATGGCCCGCGAGTCTGCACCGGTTGAGGCCGTGCTTCAAGCGGGCCGCCGCGCCGGGCCGCCCCAAGCAAGGCCCGACCCCTGGTCCCCGATCGCCCTGAGCTTGTCGAAGGGTCGACGTACTCGGCGAGCGGGGTGTCGTCATTCAAGCGGGCACGTCGAGTTCGCGTCGCGCCTGGTGGCTTGCAACGCCTAGCTCCAGCAGCGCCATCACGCTGGCCGCTTGCTCGCCCGGCACCGGGTTGGGCCCGCGGCCGAGGATGGCGTCGCGCACGGCGGCGTAGTAGTCGACGTAGCGGCCGGCCAGCACCGGCACGTGGTCGCTCACGAGCTTGTCGGATGCGTCGCCGTCCTGCAGCACCAGCAGGGCGTTCTCGGCCGGCAAGGCCCACGCCGCGCGGCCATCGGGGCGTTGGCCGGCCTTCAGCGCATCCTCCTGCGGGTCCAGTCCGGTCTTCACGAAGCTGCCGCGCGTGCCATGCACCGTGAAGCTCGCGCCGGGCACGGCGGCCAGCGCCGTGGCGTGCAGGATCACGCGCAAGCCGCTCGCGTAGCGCAGCTGGGCATGGAAGCCATCGTCGGTCTGCGCGCCGTCGCGCTGCGTCAGCAGGTCGAGCGCGATGGCCTGCGGGCGGCCGAACAGCTGCAGCGTCTGGTCGACGAGGTGCGCTCCGAGGTCGACCCACAGGCCGCTGCCGGCACCGGCCTGTTCGCGCCAGCGCGGGCGCACGGCCGGGCGAAAGCGGTCGAAATGCGACTCCGCATGCACGACGCGGCCGAGCCGGCCGCTCGCGAGCAGCTCGCGCAGCGTGAGAAAGCCACCGTCCCAGCGCCGGTTGTGGAACACCGACAGCACACGCTGCTGCGCCGCTGCCAGCGTGTTGAGCTGCTGCGCCTCGGCCAGCGTCAGCGTGAACGGCTTGTCGACGACGACGTGCTTGCCTGCCATCAGCGCTGCATGCGCGAGAGGGAAGTGCGTGTCGTTGGGCGTGGGCACGACCACCAGGTCGATGTCCGGCCGCGCCAGCAGGGCCGCGGGCGTGGGCTCGACGTCGACGCCGGGCCAGTCGGCGGCCACCTTGGCGGCGTCGCTGCTGCCGATGGCGCGCAGCTCGAGTCCGGGCACACTGGCGATCAGCGGCGCGTGGAAGGTCTTGCTGGCATAGCCGTAGCCGATGATGGCCACGCGAAGCGGTGGGTGCAATCTGCTCTCCATGGGCGAGCCGGCATTGTCAGCCAGACGACGGTGCGGCAGCGCGCGTAAGGCCATGCCTTTGGTGCCGACTCACGGCGTGCGCGATCATCGCGGTCCGGAAGGAGTGCGCATGCCAAGTCAGGAACTCGATCTCTTCGTCGTCGGCGCCGGCAGCGGCGGCGTGCGCGCCGCGCGCATGGCGGCGCAGCGCGGCGCCAAGGTGGCGGTGGCCGAGATGGCCGCGCTCGGCGGCACCTGCGTCAACCTGGGCTGCATTCCGAAGAAGCTGTACAGCTATGCGGCCCACTATGCCGAGGCGTTCCACGAGGCGCATGGCTTCGGCTGGCCGGTGGAGACGCCCGAGTTCGACTGGGCGCTGCTGAAGGCCAACCGCGCCGCCGAGATCGGCCGCCTGAACGGCGTCTATGGCGCCGTGCTCGAAGCCGCCGGCGCCACTCTCGTGCGCGGCCGTGCGCGGCTCGTGTCCGCGAACGAGGTCGAGGTCGAGGGCCGCCGCCATCGCGCCCGCCACATCCTCGTGGCCACGGGTGGCCATGCGCTGATGCCCGAGGTGCCGGGCAGCGAGCACGCGGTGAGTTCCGATGCGATGTTCGACCTGCCGCGCTTTCCGAAGCGGCTGGTGATCGTCGGCGCGGGCTATATCGCCTGCGAGATGGCGTCGATCTTCCGCGGGCTCGGTGCGCAGGTGACGCAGCTGGTGCGCGGCTCGCGGCTGCTGCGCGGCTTCGACGACGACGTGGCGGCCTTTCTTGCGGTCGAGATGGGCAAGAAGGGGGTCGACATCCGGCTCGGCACGCACCTGCAGCGCATCGAGCGCCAAGGCGAGCAGCGGCTCGTCCACCTGCACGACGGCCAAGTGCTCGAGGCCGACACGGTGCTCTGTGCCACTGGGCGCGGGCCGAACACGCGCGGCCTGGGACTCGAAGAGGTGGGCGTCAAGCTCGGTGCGCGCGGCGAGGTGATCGTCGACGCGCAGTACCGCTCGTGCGTGCCGTCCATCCTTGCGGTGGGCGACGTGACCGATCGCGTGCAGCTGACGCCGGTCGCGCTGGCCGAGGCGATGGTGGTAGTGGACCAGCTGTTCGGCGAGGGCCGGCGCCGGCTCGACTACGAGTTCATCCCGACGGCGGTGTTCACGCACCCGAACATCGGCACGGTCGGCTGGACCGAGTCCGAAGCACGCGCGCGCTGCGCGGCGGTGCGCACTTACCAGAGCGAGTTCCGCTCTCTCAAGCACACCTTGTCGGGCAGCTCCGAACGCACGCTGATGAAGCTGGTGGTCGACGATGCGTCCGACCGCGTGGTGGGCCTGCACATGGTCGGCGCCGAGGCCGGCGAAACGGTGCAGGGCTTCGCGGTGGCGATGCGGGCCGGCGCGACCAAGGCGGTGTTCGACGGCACGATCGGTATCCATCCGACGGCGGCCGAGGAGTTCGTCACGATGCGCGAGCCCGTCGGGCGCTGACGGCAGCCGGTGCAACAGCGCCCCACCGCGGCATGGGGGCTTTCGCCGGCGATGGCATGATGCGCGCCGCGACCCTGTTCCGCCCACAAGGATGTTCCAGATGTTGTTCTCGTTTTCCCGCGCGCGCGTGATCCGTGCCGCTTCCGTGATCGGCTGCGCCGCCGGCCTGCTGGCCGGGTCTTTCGCGCAGGCGGCCGAGCCGCTCAACCCGAGCAAGCCACCGGCCAAGAAGGCCACGGCGAAGCCGTCGAAGAGCAGCCAGAGTGCTGCCAAGCCGAAGTCGCTGCTGCTCTCGCGCGATGAGCTGCGCGAGTGCATGTCGACCAAGACCCGTCTCGCGCAGCAGCGCGAGGAGACGGTGCAGATGCAAGCCCAGCTCGCCGCCGACAAGCAGGCCCTGCAGCAAAGCGGCGAGGAGCTGAAGGCGCAACTGGCCGCGCTCGATCGGACCAATGAAGAACTGGTTCAGCAGCACGTGGAAAACCACAACGCGCGCGAGAAGCGTGTCGAGGCGTTTCATGCGAGCGCGGCGGACTTCAACGCCAAGGTCGAACAACTCAATGTCCAGCAGGAGGCCTACGCGAAGGCCTGCGAGAACAAGCGCTTCGACGAGGCCGACGAACTCGCGATCCGCCGGGGCAAGTAAAAGCCCGTCATCGAAACTCTGGTCACGATTCGCGCCGCCCCGGCGCGAATCGTGCTCCTAGAATCGCCGCTCTCCCACCACGAGACGCGACATGAGCCTTGCCACGAGCAACCCGCTGCTGCAACCCTGGGACACGCCCTACGGCCTGCCGCCGTTCGATCGAATCCGGCCCGAGCACTTCAAGCCCGCCTTCGATGAGGCCTTGAAGCAGCATGTGGCGGACATCGAAACGATTGCCGGCAACCCCGAGCCAGCGAGCTTCGACAACACCGTGGCCGCGCTCGACCGCTGCGGCCGGCTGTTCGCCCGGCTCGAGGCGCTGTTCTACAACTTGACGTCGAGCGAAACGTCGCCCGAGCTGCAGCAGGCCGAACGCGAACTCGCCGCGCCGCTTGCGGCGCACAACAACCGGATCTACATGCATGCGGGCCTGTTCCGCCGCATCGATGCGTTGCACGAGCAGCGCGAGCGCCTCCCGCTGTCGGCGCAGCAGCGGCGCCTTCTGGAGCGCTTCCACCTCGATTTCGTTCGGGCCGGCGCCAAGCTCGCGCCGGCTGCGCAGACGCGCTATGCGCAAGTCACCGAGCGCCTGGCGGAGCTGACCACGCGCTTTTCGCAAAACGTGCTGGCCGACGAATCGGCCTACCGGCTGGTGCTGCGAAGCGAAGAGGATCTTGCCGGTCTGCCGGATTTCGTGCGCGCCGCGGCGCGCCAGGCCGCAGCGGAGCGGGGCCTGGACGACGCGGGGGTGATCACGCTGTCGCGCTCGCACATCGTGCCGTTCCTGACCTTCTCGGACCGCCGCGACCTGCGCGAGCAGGCCTACAAGGCCTGGACGACGCGCGGCGAGCATGCGGGCGAACACGACAACCGCCCGGTCGCCCGCGAAATCCTCGCATTGCGTCGCGAGCAGGCGCTGCTGCATGGCTACGCAAGCTACGCCGACTACTCGCTTGCCGACACGATGGCGCAGCGCGCCGCGGCGGTCGACGAACTGCTGATGAAAGTGTGGTTGCCGGCCAAGGCCGCCGCCGAACAGGAGCGCGCCGCGCTGCAGGCGATGCTGCGATCGCGCGGCGAGACGCTGCAGATCGAGGCCTGGGACTGGCG
>CAJPFZ010000089.1 GCA_905339355.1 Burkholderiaceae bacterium | reverse complement strand
TGGTCGAGAAGGGGGCTCCGCCCCCTTGCTCGCGCGCTTCGCGCGCTCCCAACCCCGCCCCTCCTTATCGAGTAGCCGCCCCCGTTGCCGGGGGCGGCTCTCACAGAACCGTACTTGTGCTGTTCACATACGGCTCGTCGGGACCGGAGGTTGTGACCCCTCCGGCCGGCCGGTTCACGACCTCGCTCATCCCAGCACCAGCGTGAGCTGCGCTGGAGCGCCGACTTGCTCGAGCTTGCGTCCCAAGAGCCGCGCGAGCGATACGAGCCCCCGTGCATCCCACCAGGAATTCCGGAGTGTCCGATCGACCACGCTGATGTGGCTGAGGGCCCAGATGGACTTTCGTCCTTGGTAGACCCCGCGCCACGCACTTCGAGGCGCCGCTCCGAGCCGGATCAGCTTCCTCACGATCGTTCGCTTGCATTTCCAGTGGCGCAGCTGAAGCGCGCGCAGCCGTCGCCGGATGTGCGCGTCCAACCGCTGCAAGCTCTGCATCGCGCCGCGGGTGCAGCTCCCGAAGAAGCCGAACCAGCCCAGCAGATACACGTTCAACTGGGCGATGCACGCGTCGAGCGAGCCTCCCCAGTTGCGCGGAATCCGCTCGCGGAGCGCGTCGGTGATTCGGTCGTACGACCGCTCCGACAAGAGCACTTCGACTTCTTCATCCAACGGCTCGCGCCGAAGGCGGAAGCCGACGAAGTGCCGCTCCTCGGGACGTGCGACAGCGCTCTTGCTCTCGTTCACTCGAAGCCGCAAGCGCCTCTCGATGAACTGCTTCACGCTCGCCATCACACGCTGTCCCGCTCGCTCGCTGCGCACGTAGATATTGCAGTCGTCCGCGTAGCGGACGAAGCGATGCCCACGTCGCTCGAGCTCACGGTCCAGCTCGTCCAACACGATGTTGCTCAGCAGCGGCGACAACGGACCGCCTTGCGGCACTCCCTCGTCGTTCTGCACGACCACGCCGTCGGGCAGCACCACCTTGGCCTTCAGCATGCGGCCGATCAGCACGAGCAGGCTCTTGTCGGTGACTCGCTGAGCGAGCTTGGACATCAGCCTCTGGTGATGGACTCGATCGAAGAACTTCTCCAAGTCGAGATCCACCACCCACTCGTACCCGTCGTCCACGTAGCCGACCGCCTCGGCAATGGCCGTCTGGCAGCTCCTTGCAGGACGAAACCCATGGCTCGACGGATGGAACGTCGGCTCGTACAGCGGTTCGAGCACCCTCCGCACGGCTTCTTGCACCACCCGGTCGATCACGTTCGGGATCCCCAGTCCTCGTTCGCCGCCCCCCGGCTTGGGGATCCACACGCGCCGGATCGCTCCGGGCGCGTAGCTCCCCTCACGCAAGGTGGTTTGCAGGCGAGGCAGCCACTCGTGCCGACGCTGACGCATCTGCGCGACCGTCTGCCCGTCGAGGCCCGGAGCCCCTTGGTTTCGTGCCACGTTCGAAAACGCTTCTTCCAATCGCTCGATCACTGCGTCCATCGTCGCGACCGTCGCCCTCTTTTCTCTGGCTGCCGGCTTAGGCATCGCGTGCGGAGCAGGCCGTCGCAGGAGACGGTCCGCGCCGACGTCGACGCTCGCTTGCGCGAGCTCTTCGGCGGTTCCGGCAAACAAGAAAAGTTGCTTCGGTCTTTCGTCGACCGGGATCGCCTCACCTCCCGCGCGGGGCTCGACCTCGCGCGTTGAGACCTTCTTTCGAAGGCTTTTCGGCTTATCGCGATCCTCTGACTTCTGTCGGGCCATGGCCTTTCGTTCTTTCGTTCTACGGGTTACCGCCGATGCGGAGCCCGACAGAGCTCCCAGGGTCGGTCACAGCGGATTTCGCGGCCGCCTCGTCGCCCATACACCCATGCATACTTGCTTGCTCCACCAACGCAAATTGGGTTTCACCTCTAGGGGAAGGCTCACCCGGAGCGGGTGCCTCACGGCGCTTCACTTGCGTTCGAGACGTCCGCGCACCTACGACTCCACCGGACATCCCCTCTCAGGTCCTTCGGCGCTGAGGCAGCGCCTCCGTGGGCCCGGTGCTCCGGGCTGATGCCCTTGTCTTCTCGGTGTTGGGTTCCCTGCGTCAGGGCCCCAGGTATGGACTTTCACCTCCTATCCACTGCGCCTGCCTGGCGCACCCCTCCTTCCCTCCGGTGCTACGCACCTCCGGGATCGGAGGGACCAAACGGCGCTCGGCGCGAGCGCGCAGGTGCTCGATCGAGAGGGTGTCAGCGGCTGACGGGGTGGAGCAGCTCGCCCGGCGCGGTCGCGCCCGCCGCGGTGAGGGTGCCGGCCGCGACGCGGACGCACTCTTCCTCGGCCGAGCCGGCGAGCGAGCCTCCGAGGCTCAAGGTGACGGTGCCCTGAGCGTCCCAGCGCAGCCGGACCGCGACGCTCGGCCGCTCGACGCAAGCAAGGATCGCATCCCGGCGAGCGTCGAGGACGGCGCGGAGGTCGGTTGCGCCGGCTGCGCCCCCCGCGGCCTGCGCGTCGTCGCTCGTCCCTGAGGCGGAGACCTGCGTCGCGAGCCCGGGCGCGAGCTGCAGCAGCTGTCGCAGCGTGTGGCGTTCGAGGGCACTGAAGGGACGAACGTGGTCACACGCTCGCAGGATGAGGCTGCGTGAGCCATCGACTCGTCCCGCGAGCGCTTCGAGCAGCACCCGGAAGACCCTTGGCTGGACCCGCTCGAGCTCGATGGGGGGCTGCGGGGTCGTCATCAAGGAAGCTTGCTCGCATTCGTGGGGAATACGCAGGAGAAGGGCGTCGGAGCTCGCCACCACCTCGATCGGCTCCCGGGCGTCGTCCAGGACGACCCGCAAGGCGGGTCGACCCTCGATGTTTCCCCGCTGGATGCCGATGTGGCTCGCCG
>CAJPFZ010000088.1 GCA_905339355.1 Burkholderiaceae bacterium | reverse complement strand
GCGACTCGGCTGCCGGCGCGGCGTCGCTGCGCGGAATCGTCAAGACACGCTTTCTGCCGCCCGAGATCCGGCCAGGCGTGGAGGCGAGGGCGCGCCAGTTCGCCGAAGTTTTCGCCGGCACGGGGTGTGCCGGCAGCGACTACCCGGACGTCGTGAGCGGTGTGCCGCAGTTCGCCCTCTACTGGCGCACGCTGCCGTGGGACCACGCGCCGGGCGTGTTGCTGCTGGCCGAGGCCGGCGGCCATGCGGCCCGGATCGACGCACGGGCCTACCGCGCCGGCGACCCGGGCACCGGGCTGCTGGTGGCACGCGACGCCGCGCTGTGGTCGATCGCGCGCGATACGCTGTTTGGCGCGACCTTCCGGTAGGTGCCGGTCGTCAGAAGCGGCCCGCGGCGAAACCTTCAGGCTTCGCAACGATCTGAGATGCCGTTCAATCGATAGAGCCTTTCACGGCGCAGTCGCCGCGCGCCGCGGCAAGCTGCCATGATGGCCCTTCCTGCTGCATCTCTTCACCGCAACCACCATGACTGTCCCCACCAACCCACCCTTCGCCGCCGCGGCGCAGCCCGTGGCCGGCACCGTCATCCATACCGACACCAAGGGCCTCGTCGCCGGCGACGTGAGCATCCCGACCGCCGGGGGCGACATGCCCGCTTACCGCGCCATGCCCGAGCGACCGGGGCCGCACCCGGTGCTGCTCGTCGTGCAGGAGATCTTCGGCCTGCACGAACACATCCAGGACGTGGCGCGCCGCCTCGCCAAGCTCGGCTACTGCGCCGTCGCGCCGGCGCTCTACTTTCGCCAGGGCGACCCGTCGGCCCTGGCCAGCATCGACGAGCTGCGCGAGAAGATCGTCTCCAAGGTGCCCGACGAGCAGGTGCTGGCCGATCTCGACGCGACGGTCGAATGGGCACGCCGCAATGGCGGTGACGCGACGCGGCTGGGCATCACCGGCTTCTGCTGGGGCGGGCGCATCGTCTGGCTGTACGCCGCGCACCAGCCCAAGCTGCGCGCGGGCGTTGCCTGGTATGGCCGTCTCGCGGGCCCCACCAACGCGCTGCAGCCGGAGCACCCGGTCGGCGTGGCGCGCCGGCTGCACGCGCCGGTGCTGGGCCTGTACGGCGGCAAGGACGAGAGCATTCCGCTCGACCACGTCGAGCAGCTGCGCAGCGAACTGCGCGCGGCCAACAGCGCGTCGCTGCTGCTCGTCTACCCCGACGCCGGCCATGCGTTCTACGCGGACTACCGGCCGAGCTACCGGCGCGAAGCGGCCGACGATGGCTGGCAGCGCATGCAGGCCTGGTTCTCGCAGCACCTGCTGCGCAGCTGAGGGTTGAGAGGCCGCCGCGGCGAAAAGAAACGAAACACAGCGATACCGCGCCGAGAAGACGCCGCGCCGCTGCGGCTCGACCATGCATTCCTTCGATCCACCTCAAGGAACACGCATGCAACCCTGGCTCAAGCGCACTTTCGTCGGCGTCTTCGGTGCGAGCGCCCTGCTCGGCGGCGTCACCGCCTGTTCGTATACCCAGCACCGCCACGGCGGCTGGTCATCGGCGGGGCACGAAGACGCCGTGCGTTTCAAGGAGCGCGCCGTCGACAAGGTCGCCGCGCGGCTCGCGCTCGACGCGGCGCAGAAGGCCAAGCTCGCCGTGCTGGTCGATCGCCTGCAGGAGCAGCGCCTGGCGCTGCGCGGCAGCACCGACCCGCGCACTGAACTCGCCTCGCTGATCGGCGACGAAACCTTCGACCGCTGGCACGCCCAGGACCTCGTCAACGCCAAGCTGCAGGCGGTGCGCGACAAGAGCCCGCAGGTCATCGCCGCGTTGGCCGAGTTCTACGACGGCCTCAAGCCCGAGCAGCAGCAGAAGGTGCGCGACTACCTTCAGCGCGGCCGTTCCTGGCACCACTGACGAGACGGTGAACCGGTACGCCGCCGTACCAGCGGCGCACCGCACAATCACGCCATGCGCCGCATCCTGCTGATCGACGACGACGAGCGCCTGGCCGCGCCGCTGGCGGCCTACTTCGCCCGCGTCGAGTTCGAGCTCGATGCGGCGACGCGCCCGAGCGAGGGACTGGCCAAGCTGCGCAGCGGCCCTTACGACGCGGCCATCCTCGATGTGATGCTGCCCGAGATGGACGGATTCGAGCTGTGCCGCACGATTCGCCGCGAGAGCGACATCCCCATCGTGATGCTGACCGCGCGCGGCGACGTGATGGACCGCGTGGTCGGCCTGGAGCTCGGCGCCGACGACTACCTGCCCAAGCCCTTCGAGCCGCGCGAACTCCTGGCGCGGCTGCAGACGGTGCTGCGCCGCGCGCGTGGCACGCCGGCCGCGGCGGCCGAGATGCGGCGCCTGCTGTTCGATGGCCTCGCGATCGACCTCGACCGGCGCGAGGTGCGCCGGCACGGCGCGCAGCTCGAACTCACCGGCACCGAGTTCGAACTGCTGGTGCTGCTGGCGCGCTCGCCGAACAAGGTGTTCAGCCGCGACCAGATCCTCGAGCGCCTGCGCGGCCAAGCCGCCGAGGACCTCTACACGCGCGCCGTCGACATCCTGGTGAGCCGGCTGCGCAAGAAGCTCGAGCCGCTGGACTGCATCAAGACGCTGCGCAACGTCGGCTACACCTTCAGCGGCGGGAGATGACGACTCCCCGCCCGCCCGCCACGCCGACCCTTGGACAAGCTCAGGGCAATCGGGGACCGGGCCATGCATCCCCGAGCTGGCGCTGCCGCTGGCAAGGCGCGCGCGAGCGCATGCGCCACTCGCTGAAGTGGCGCCTCGTCGGCCTGTTCCTGCTGCTCGCGGTCGCCACCACGATCACCTTCGTGGCGGGCACCCGCGAGCTGCTGCACGCCGGCTGGCAGGGTTACGGCAAACCGCTGACCGGCCATTACCTCGATCTGCTGAGCCAGCAGGTCGGCACACCGCCCGACATCGAGCGCGCACGGGCGCTGACGCGCCAGCTGCCGATCGCGATCCGCATCGACGGCCCGCAGGTGCAATGGGATTCGCACCCCGAGCTGACGCGGCGCTGGCAAAGCCGCCGCCGCGTCGACTGGACCGACGGCGAGATCCAGCGCTGGCACCAGCGTGACCTGCCCGATGGCCACCGCGTCACCTTCCTGCTCGCCGACGCCGTGGGCCTTCGTGCGGCCAGTTATCTCGGTTGGGGCACGCTCGCGACCTTGCTGCTGCTGACCCTGCTGGCCTATGCCACCGTGCGCCGCCTGCTGCGCCCGCTGGACGACATCAGCGAAGGCGCGCTGCGCTACGGCCGCGGGGACTTCGCGCACCGCATTCCGCTGCGCCGCGACGACGAGCTGGGCCAGCTCGCGCAGCGTGTCAACACGATGGCCGGCGAGATCCAGCACATGCTGGACGCCAAGCGCGCGCTGCTGCTGGCGATCAGCCACGAGCTGCGCTCGCCGCTGACACGCGCGCGGCTGAACGCCGAGCTGGTCGACGAAAGCGCGGCGCGCGACGCGCTGCTGCACGACCTGGCCGAGATGCGCGACCTCATCATCGATTTGCTCGAGAGCGAACGCCTCGCCACGGGGCACGCTGCGCTGCAGCGCGAGCCGACCGATCTGAATGCGCTCGTCGTGGAGTTGCTCGCGGCACAGTTCGCCGAGCGCGGAATACAGACAAGGCTCGTTGCGAACCTGCCGACGCTCCCGCTGGATCGCATGCGCCTGCGGCTGCTGCTGCGCAACCTGCTCGACAACGCCCTGCGGCACAGCCAGGGCGCCGCCGCACCGCCAGTCGTCTCGTCGTCCCTCGAAGACGGGCAGGTCGTGCTGACGGTGCGCGACCACGGCCCCGGCGTGGCGCCCGAGCAACTGGCGCAACTCGGGCAGGCCTTCTACCGCGCCGATGCGGCGCGCCAGCGCAGCACCGGCGGTGTCGGTCTCGGGCTGACGCTGTGCCGTCTGGTCGCGCAGGCGCACGGCGGCGAGCTGGCGATCGCCAACGCCGCGCCGGGCCTGAGCGTCAGCGTGCGCCTGCCGCTTCCCGCGCGGTGACGGCGGCACAAGATCACGACATCGGATGGCACGAACGGGCAACCCCTAACTCGTGCAGCGCGCCAAGGCGCGATCGCCGCACAATGCGGCCCATGACCCGCCGACCCCGCCTTCCGCCGCGGCCCCCGGACCAGGACGACGAGAGCGCGCCCGATTCCGCGTTCATGTTCGACTCGCAATGGCCGGCCGAAGCGCCGCGCTGGCGCGGGCGGCCGGTGAACCTGGTCGGAGATGCCTCGTTGAAAGACGGCGAAGGCAACTCCTGGTTCGGCAGCATCATGGACAGCTGAGCCGGCGAACCGACGCAGCTCGCTCCACAATGGCGGCTCGCTTCCAGCGGACCCGCTCGATGCCAGCCCAGACCGATTCGCGCTACGCCGCCTTTCGCCTCGCCGTCACGCTTGCGCTGATGACCATCGGCAGCAGCGGCATGTACGTCGTGGCCGTCGTGCTGCCGTCGGTGCAGGCCGAATTCGGCGTGGCGCGCGCCGACGCCTCGCTGCCCTACACGCTGATGATGATCGGCTTCGGCCTTGGCGGCATCGCGATGGGCCGCCTCGCCGACCGGCGCGGCGTGATGCTGCCGGTGCTGATCGGTGCCGGCGGCCTGGGCGCCGGCTTCGTGGTCGCGGGCCTCGCCCCCAACGTGGGTGCGTTCGCGCTCGCCCACGGCGTGCTGCTGGGCTTGCTGGGCAGCTCGGCCACGTTCGCGCCGCTGGTCGCCGACACGTCGCTGTGGTGGGTGCGCCGGCGCGGCATCGCGGTGGCCATCTGTGCGAGCGGCAACTACCTCGCCGGCGCGATCTGGCCCCCGATCGTGCAGCACTTCGTCGAGACGGTCGGCTGGCGCGACACTTACATCGGCCTCGGCCTGTTCTGCCTGGTCAGCATGCCGCCGCTCGCGCTGCTGATGCGCCCGCGCCCGCCGGTGGCAGCTGCCGCGCCGTCGTCCGCCGCGAGTGCCCGTGCGGCCAGCGCGACGGCGCGGCCGTTCGGCCTGTCGCTCGGCCAGGCGCAGGCGATGCTGTGCGTGGCCGGCGTCGCCTGCTGCGTCGCGATGTCGATGCCGCAGGTGCACATCGTTGCCTACTGCACCGACCTCGGCTATGGTGCGGCGCGCGGCGCCCAGATGCTGTCGCTGATGCTCGCCTGCGGCATCGCGAGCCGGCTGATCTCGGGGCTGATCTGCGACCGCATCGGCGGGCTGCGCACGCTGCTGCTCGGCTCGGTGCTGCAAGGGGTTGCGCTGCTGCTGTTCCTGCCTTTCGACGGCCTCGTCTCGCTGTACGTCATCTCGGCGCTGTTCGGGCTCTTCCAGGGCGGTATCGTGCCCTCGTACGCGATCATCGTGCGCGAGCACTTTCCCCCGGCCGAAGCCGGCGCGCGCGTCGGCACGGTGCTGATGTGCACGCTGTTCGGCATGGCACTCGGCGGCTGGATGTCGGGCAAGGTGTTCGACCTGACCGGCTCCTACGAGGCCGCCTTCGTCAACGGCGTCGCCTGGAACCTGCTCAATCTCGCGATCGTGCTGATCCTGCTGCGGCGCGTGCCGCGCCACGCGCTGCGCGGGCCGGTCGCCGCCTGAGCGTCAGATCTGCGCCAGCGCGTTCTTCAGATCCTCGCGCAGATCTTCGACGTCTTCGACCCCGACCGACAGCCGCACCAGCGCGTCGCCGATGCCCAACTGCTGGCGGGTGGCGAGCGGGATGGTGGCGTGGGTCATGATCGCCGGGTGCTCGATCAGGCTCTCGACGCCGCCCAGGCTCTCGGCCAGCGAGAAGATCCTCACCGCTTCGAGAAAGCGGCGCGAGCCGGCGAGGTCGGTCTTCAAGTCGAGCGAGATCATGCCGCCGAAGCCGTTCATCTGCGCGCGCGCGAGTGCATGCTGCGGATGCGATTCGAGGCCGGGGTAGTGCACGCGCGCGACCTGCGGCTGCTGCTCCAGCCAGCGCGCGAGCTCGAGCGCACTGCTGCAGTGGCGCTCCATGCGCAGCGCGAGCGTCTTCACGCCGCGCAGCGTGAGGAAGCTGTCGAAGGGGCCGGCGATGGCGCCGACCGCGTTCTGCAGGAAGCCCAGCCGCTCGCGGATCGCCTCGTGGCGCGACTCGCGGCCGACCACCGCGATGCCGCCGATGACGTCAGAGTGGCCGTTCATGTACTTGGTGGTCGAGTGCACGACAATGTCGAAACCGAGTTCCAGCGGCCGCTGCACCCAGGGGCTCGCGAAGGTGTTGTCGGCCGCGCAGAGGATGTCGCGCTCGCGGCAGATCTGCGCGATCGCCTTCAGGTCCGCCAGGCGCAGCAGCGGGTTGGTCGGCGTCTCGACCCAGACCAGCTTCGTCTCGCGCGTGAGCGCTGCCACCAGCTTGGCCGGGTCGGTGAGGTCGACGAAGCTGAAGCGGTGGCCGGCACTCTTGCTGCGCACCTTGTCGAACAGCCGGAACGTGCCGCCGTAGATGTCGTCGCCGGAGACGATGTGCGCGTTGGCCTCCAGCAGTTCGAGCACTGTCGAGATCGCGGCCAGACCGGAGGCAAAGGCAAACGCCTGCGAGCCACCTTCGAGATCGGCGACGCAGCGCTCGAGCGCCCAGCGGGTGGGGTTGTGCGAACGGCCGTAGTCCAGCCCTTTGTGCACGCCGGGGCTTTGCTGCACGAAGGTGGAGGTGGCGTAGATCGGCGGCATGATCGCGCCGGTCGAAGGGTCGGGGGCCTGGCCGGCGTGGATCACGCGGGTGGCGAAGCCGAGCTTCTTGTCGGTGTCGTGGCTCACGAAAGGGTTCTCCGCAGGTGGTTCAAGAGGTCGAAGCGGGTGATGAGCCCGTGGAAGCCGTTGTGATCGGCCACGATCGCGACCAGGCCGCGATCGAGCACGGCTTCGAGCTGCGCGAGGCTCGCCTTCGGCGAGAGCGTCTCGGGCGCGTCGGTCATCGCGGTGCTCACCGCCGAGCGAAAGCGCGCCGGGTCGCTGTGCACGCTCAGCAGCAGGTCCGATTCGTCGATCACGCCGACCAGCTGCTTGCCGTCGAGCACCGGCAGCTGCGACACGTCGGCGGCGCGCATGCGCGCGAAGGCGGTGAGCAGCGTATCGTCGGCGCCGACGCTGACGACGCTGCCCTCTTCGTAGCGGCGCGAGACCACGTCGCGCAGGTCGCCGTAGCGCTTGCGCGCGAGCAGCCCCTGGTCGAGCATCCACTGGTCGTTGTACATCTTCGACAGGTAGCGCGTGCCGGTGTCGCAGACGAAGCTCACCACCCGCTTCGGCTCGGTCTGCTCGCGGCAATAGCGCAGCGCCGCGGCGAGCAGCGTGCCGGTCGAGGAGCCGCCGAGGATGCCCTCGGCGCGCAGCAATTCGCGCGCGGTGCCGAAGCTTTCTTCGTCGGGAATCTCGTAGGCGGCACACACCCCCGACAAGTCGGCGATGGTGGGGATGAAGTCTTCGCCGATGCCTTCCACCGCCCAGGATCCCGCCTGCCCGACCTTGCCGCTGCGGGTGTATTCCGCCACGATCGAGCCCTTGGGGTCGGCGAGCACGAAGCCAAGCGCGGGCTGCACCTTCTTGAAGTAGGCCGTCAAGCCGGCGAGCGTGCCGCCAGAGCCGACGCCGCAGACGATGGCGTCGAGGTCGTGGCCGCTTTGCTGCCAGATCTCGGGGCCGGTGCTGGTTTCGTGGGCGAGCGCGTTGGCCGGGTTGTTGAACTGGTCGGCGAAGAACGCGCCGGGGATGTCGCGTGCGAGGCGCGCCGCCACGTCCTGGTAGTAGTCGGGGTGGCCCTTGCCGACGTCGCTGCGCGTGATGTGCACCTCGGCGCCCAGCGCCTTCAGATGCAGCACCTTCTCCGTCGACATCTTGTCGGGCACGACCAGCACGACGCGGTAGCCCTTGGCGCGCGCCACCAGCGCAAGGCCGAGGCCGGTGTTGCCGGCGGTCGCCTCGACCACGGTGCCGCCGGGCTTCAGGCGCCCGTCGCGCTCTGCGGTGTCGACCATCGCGAGGCCGATGCGGTCCTTGATCGAGCCGCCGGGGTTCTGGTTCTCCAGCTTGAGGAACAGCGTGCAGGGGCCGGTGTCCAGCCGCGTCACCTGCACCAGCGGCGTATTGCCGATCTGGTCCAGCACCGCGGGACGGGATTGTCGTGTCGTCATGCCATCACCTTGTGGGTTGCTTGAGGCCGTGAAGCGAGCGCCGCGGGTCGCGCGGCGGCGCGTCGTTGGGGCTTGCATCGTAGCGC